>CAZRFO010000094.1:0-5726 GCA_964599515.1 uncultured Eggerthellaceae bacterium
GAGTCAATAGTCCCATCAGCTTCAAGTTCTGCAATTGCATCATTGATTGCTGCAGTAAGAGCAGTGTTATTCTTGTTTACAACAACGCCGTATTCCTCACCTGTAGCGATTGTTTTGATAATAGCAGCATCTGTGTAAGAGCCAGAAACCATAGACTTAACTACAGCATCGTTTGTGCAAACAGCGTCAACGCGGTCTGCTTCTAGAGCAGCAAAGCAGTCATTTGAATTCTTGTATGAAACAATTTCTGCATCTGGGTAGTTTTCTTTCATCATAGACTCACCAGTTGTACCAGATTGAACAGCAATCTTGATACCTGCAGTTTCAAGCGATTCTTCTGTTGTGTATTTGCCTTCAATCTTTGTAGCAACGGCAATGTTATCTACATAGAATGAATCGGAAAAGTCAATGATTTTAGCGCGTTCTGGAGTAATGGAAAAACCAGACATGCCAACATCAATTTGAGTTCCAGCATCAACTGCAGTGATAATGCTGTCAAAGTCTAATTGTACAAATTCAACATCAAGACCAAGTTTTTCTGCAATGGCGTTTGCTAAGTCTGGTTCAAAACCAACGATTTCGCCATCTTCAAGATTTTCAAATGGTGGGTAGTCTGGGGATGTGCCTACCGTGAGCGTTCCGTCTTTTACAAGAGTGTATGCAGCCGAAGTGTCTGCATCTGTTGTTGTAGTGCTTGAAGAACTTTCACTGCTGCTTGATGAGCAACCGCTCAAAGCAAGTGCTGCCACAAGAGCGCCTGCTGCAGCTAAAGCAATAATCTTTTTCATTTTTCCTCTTTCCATAATTGCCTAATTAACTAGGCGGTCTTTAACACAAACGCACATTTATAGTGCGCGAAAACATGTAACACGCAACTATATCACTAATTCTTCACATTTCAATATTTACAGCGTTTTATGCAGTTTTTCTTATATTACTGGCATATTTATACATTATTAAGATATATGTTCATTTCGCGCGAGTGGTTTGTTCGCTTACCTTGCCGTCATTAACATAAGAATATGCGATTTTTGAGCGCTAGGACAAAGAGATAATAAGGCCGCTTACAATGCCAAAAGCTAAAAGCCCAAGCAAGATAAAAATGCTTTGCTTTACTGGACGGTTTGTGCGCAATAGAACAAGTATGCCAACGCCTGCGCTTACAAGCAAACCCGCCATCATGGCGCCAAATTCAATAACGCCATCTAAGAACAGCTGCGCAATAACTACGCTTGCTGCGCAATTTGGAATCAGCCCAACTAAAGCCGCACATACAACAGAAAGCACTTCATTTCCAGAAAGCGCCGAAGCAAGAGCTTCTTCGCCAACAAACGCAAGGACAACATTCAAGGCAAGAGAAATTATTAGGATAAACACCGTTACTTGCACTGTGTGAACAAGAGCGCTTTTTGCAATATCAGCCGCTCCATGTTCGTGTGAATGATCATGCTCATGATGATGATGATCGCAGCCATCTGCG
The DNA here is from genome assembly GCA_964599515.1 of uncultured Eggerthellaceae bacterium. Classification (GTDB taxonomy): domain Bacteria; phylum Actinomycetota; class Coriobacteriia; order Coriobacteriales; family Eggerthellaceae; genus CAKUOV01. The sequence continues at coordinate 1,481 of CAZRFO010000094.1, forward strand.
CAATCATCGTGATGCGAATAAACCAGTTCAGGATTGTGTTCACAGGTATCACATCCTTCGTGACAAGCACAATGTTCGCGTTCGCAAATTTCATGAATGCGAAGGCTTTCGCCTTGCGTATGGCGTGTGCGATAAACCAAATCTACTATGAAGCCAAAGAGCATTCCTATGATAATCTTGGAAATTAGAATAGTTGCAATCAGGCCAATAGGCGCTTGTTCTGCAATAAAAACAGGAAGCATTTCATCTGAAGTTGAAAGAAGCACAGCATATAGCGTACCTAGACTCACAACACGTCCAGAATAAAGCGTTGCGGCTGCGGCAGAAAACCCACATTGCGGAACAGCGCCTAAGACAGCACCAATAGCAGGCCCCGCAACACCAGCGCGCTTAACCATCTCTTGTGTTTTGTTACCAGTTTTGTGCTCTAGGATTTCCATGAGCAAATACGTTACAAACAAAAACGGAACAAGATATACCGTATCAAGAAAGGCATCGCTTAATATGTCTAACGCTTGTTCCAATTAATGCCTTTCACAACTAACACTTGCTGCAGCTGGCGCATTGTGCAGGCACGCGCCACCACAAAGTGAGTCATTCCTCCAAATAAACAATGTGCCCCAAAATCAATCGGGGCACATAATTATATATGTATTTTGGTGAGCAACAAAGTCCATTACCACAACAAAAAATTAAAGCGTGCGCAAGTTTACTTCCTTAAGCTGCCTGCTTGTAACTGCATTTGGCGCACCAGTCATTGGGTCTGCTGCAGAAGAAGTCTTAGGGAATGCGATAACATCGCGAATAGACTGCTTGCCAGCTAAAAGCATAACAAGGCGGTCAAGACCAAGCGCAATGCCGCCATGAGGTGGAGCGCCTAACTCTAGCGCATGCAGCAAGTGGCCAAATTTGATTTCCAAGTCTTCTTCAGAAACACCGCAACGGCGAAGAACTCTGCGTTGTTCATCTGCATTATGAATACGAATAGAACCGCCACCAACTTCGTAGCCATCCATTACAATGTCGTAGCTGTAAGAACCACAAGAAAGTGGGTCTGTTTCAATCTTTTCCACATCTTCAGGACTCATATGAGTAAATGGATGGTGTTCTGCTGCGTACTTCTTTTCTTCTTCGTCGTACTTAAACATTGGGAAGTTTACAACCCATAAAAGTGCGTGACCTGGGCGTTCAATTCCAAGTGCATCTGCCATATGTAAGCGAAGAGCGCTCAGCACTGCGTTTGCAACTTCTGGCTTATCTGCTGCAAACAAAAGCAAGTCGCCGTTTTCAACATCCATTGCAGTTTTTAATGCGGCAAATTCTTCATCTGTAAAGAACTTAACGATTGGACTTACAACCTGACCATCTGGCTTAAATGCAATCCAAGCCATACCCTTTGCTCCGTTTGCTGCAGCAATGTCTGCAAGCTTTTCAACTTCGCCACGGCTCCAGGTGCCAGCTCCCTTGGCGTTAATAGCTTTAACAACGCCGCCGCTTTGAGCAACACTGCTGAACACTTTAAAGCCAGTATTTGCAACAATATCTGTGATGTTTTGCAGCTCCATACCAAAGCGAACATCTGGGCGGTCGCAACCAAAGCGGTCCATTGCTTCGCTATATTGCATGCGTTGCAATGGGAATTCGTGTTCAACGCCTGCAGCCTCAAGAACTTCTTTCATGACGTCTTCCATCATGTCCATGACGTCTTCGCCTTCAACAAAGCTCATCTCAATGTCTACCTGCGTAAACTCTGGCTGACGGTCTGCACGCAAGTCTTCATCGCGGAAACATCTTGCAATTTGATAATAGCGTTCAACGCCAGCGCACATGAGCATTTGTTTGAACTGCTGTGGGCTCTGCGGAAGCGCATAAAATTTACCAGGATTTGGGCGGCTTGGAACAATGTAGTCACGAGCACCTTCTGGCGTTGAGTTTGCCAAAATTGGAGTTTCTACTTCCAAGAAGCCGCGCTTGTTTAAAGCAGCACGCATGGCTTGTGCAACAGTGTGACGCAGCGCCAAGTTTGCAAACATTTCTGGACGGCGAAGGTCCATATAACGCCACTTCATACGTGTAATTTCATCTGTTTCAATGCCATCTTCAATAGAAAACGGAGGCGTTACAGATGTGTTCAAAATTTCAACCGAAGAAGCAAGGATTTCAATTTCACCAGTTGCCATGTTTGGGTTGATACTCTCTTCACCACGTGCACGAACTTTGCCGGCAACGCGCAACACGTATTCACGTCCAAGATGTTCTGCTTTTGTAAAGTCTTCCGCAGAAACACAATCTGGGTCAACAACAATTTGTGCGTAACCGCTACGATCGCGAAGGTCGCAGAAGATTAATCCGCCGTGGTCGCGCGTGTGCCACGCCCAACCAGTAACTACAACTTCACGGTCAACATCTGTTATGCGAAGTTCACCGCATGTAGCAGTGTGCATGCAATATTCGTTTTTAAAGTCCATTGCTTCTCCCTTATATATCTTACTCATGCGCAAGTTTTATACGTTAAAAGTTTTACAAAACTTACGCGTGTTTTACGCCGTAGCGACTTATGTTACATTTTGCGTTGCGCTTTATGTTACGCCGTTGCGCCACGCTTTATGTTGCACCTTTTACTGTACTTTCGCTGTGTCATGGCGCTGTACTTTTAACTGCGCTATTCTACTCCGCTTCTGTCTAATCTTGCGTCATATAATCGATATTTAGCAGTTCTTCTTCATGCGTGGACATATCGCGCAGTTTAAACTTGCCTTGCGATAGTTCATCTGGGCCTAAAATTGCAACTTTAGCTGCACCCATTTTATCTGCAAGTTTAAATTGGCTCTTTAAACTTCTGCCTTGGTGGTCCATTTCTGCCTTGACGCCGTTATCGCGATATTCCTGCAACAATTTAAAAGCAGCATTGCGCACTTCATCATTTACACAAGCAATAAATACTTCGCATCTTTTGACTTTAGGGAATTCATGCCCACATGCTTCTAGCACAAATTTGCAACGCTCAAAACCAATCGCAAAGCCTAAGCCTGGAGTTGGGCGCCCGCCTACTTCTTCTGCAAGTTTATCGTAGCGTCCGCCGCCACCAATTGCATTTTGCGAACCTAAGCCGTCATCTGCCTGGACTTCAAAAACAGTTCTTGTGTAGTAGTCAAGACCGCGTACCAGTTTTGGGTCTTCTACATAGTGCACGCCAGCCAAGTCAAGATAGGATTTCACCTGTTCATAGTGCGCTTTGCAATCTGGACACAGATGGTCTGTAATTTTTGGTGCCGCGTCCATTACCTTTTTACACGCATCGTTTTTGCAGTCGAATGCACGCAGCGGGTTAATTGCCTTGCGAGTGTTGCATGTGTCACAAAGTTCATCTGCGTATTCATCCATATATGCACGAACTGCATCACGATACGCCGGACGACAATTTTCACAACCCATGGAATTGATTAGCAACGTCAATTTATCTTGAGAAATGCCAGCTTCTTCATAAAAACGCATGAGCATGATAATTGCTTCTGCATCTATGCTTGGCTCTTCTGCCCCCAAACACTCAATTCCAATTTGGTGGAACTGGCGGTATCTTCCACGTTGCGGACGTTCTGCCCTAAACATTGGCCCTGCATACATTAACTTTGCTGGCGCTGCACCTTGAGGCACAAGGTTGTTTTGCACAACAGAGCGCACAACACCTGCTGTTCCTTCTGGGCGAAGCGACAGTCTAGATTTGCTTTCAAGTTTTTCGCCTGCAAGAAGTGTTTTTAGATTTTCTCCAGAAAAAGCAACAAACATTTCTTTGGAAACAACATCTGTTGCTTCACCTATGCCGCGAACAAAAAGTTCTGTTTGTTCTAAAATTGGGACCTCTATGCTTGAGTACCCGTAGCGCCCAAAAACCTCGCGCGCCTTTTCTTGAAATTGCTCCCAGAAAAGTTCTTCTTCTGGCAACATATCGTTTATACCTATTGGCGAATTGATTGCCATGTGTCTCCCCTTTATTCGCTTATAAGATGCGCTATTCTTCTACAGCAGCAAGTGCCGCACATACTGCATCTAATAATTCAATGGCATAATGTTGCGCAGACCTTGCTTGGCCAGCATCGTTCCATGTTGCCCCAGGTAAAACAACAATAATTCTGCGCTTGTTAGAACTAGAGCAGCGGTTTATTGCGTACTCAAAACGTGCAGCAAGAGCCTGCGCGTCATCGTAATATATAACTGGCGAAGCGGACTGCGTTGCATTTTTTCGTGT
>CAZRFO010000095.1:0-5697 GCA_964599515.1 uncultured Eggerthellaceae bacterium
GTGTCAATGCGTTCGTGAAGAATAGGATTGGCGGCATTTTCATCAAGAGATTCTGCAGAACCAAATTCTGCACCATCAAGGTCAACTTGGTTATAAAAATCTAGACCTTGTTCGTCTTGTGTATCAAAATCGTCGTCATCGAAAGGATTAAAAAAGTCATCGAAATCAGTGTCGATTTCTATACCTAGATTTGTGGATTCGTCTTCCATGAAACCCCCTGTTTGATTGCACAACAAAATACCCGAAAGCATCGGGGCTTACAATCAAACCATCGGGACCCAACCGACAGAATCTCTCCACACGCCATATTACGATGTACGTGGCATCCAGTCAAGCAAAAAATTATCAAACTAAATATAAATTCATACGCAGTAATGTGAAAATGTTAGAATGTTTCTGCGAATTTAGGAAATAGATAAATTCATTTCGAATAAACCTGACACTTAAAATTATTAATCGAAGAACCGTAATAATATGACAAGTAAAGACAAAGAAACATACAGCCCTTTAACATTAAAACTCATGATTCAGCTTGCAGCCCCTCATACTTGGCCTGCAGCAATTTTGCCTTCTTTGCTTGGAAGCATTTTGGCAATATATTACACATCAAGCATTTCCGTTACTCTTTCGCTTGATTTATTGCTCATAGTTATACTTATGCAATCTGGCGTGAACACAATCAATGACTATTTTGATTTTGTAAAAGGTGCAGACACAAAAGAAAATCAAGTTGATGCAAATGATGCAGTATTGGTTTTTAACAATGTGAACCCCAAAAGAGTAAAGCTCTTTGCAATCATGCAAGTTGTGTTTGCTTTTTTGCTAGGCATATATCCAATTTATGCGGCAGGCGTCATTCCGCTAATATTGGGTGTAATTGGCGCCCTTGTGATTTATTTCTATTCTGGCGGAAAAACGCCAATTTCCTACCTTCCAATTGGAGAATTTGCAAGCGGGTTCACAATGGGAACTTTAATTTTGTTTGCTACTTATTTTTCACTTACCGGCGACTTAAATTTCATTGTTCTCGTGGATTCTATACCTTTGCTTATTGGCATTGGGCTAATTCTGATGACAAACAATACTTGTGACATTGAAAAAGACATCACCGCTGAAAGAAAAACATTTTCTGCTGTTGTAGGAAGAGAAAAAGCTAAACGCGTTTATCACGGCGCATTTTATACAATGGTTTTAAGTGTGTGTTTGATAGTGCTTATTCAGTTTAGTGCTGGTTTTTTGACAATACCGTTTTTCCTGCTTTGCCTCTACCCTTTTGGAAAGGCGTTATTAAACAATCCTTTAAAGCTAGAAACGCGAGTTGCTGCAATGTCGCAAATTTTGACTGTAAATGTAGTTGTTGGTGCTTTTTTTACACTTGCAATTATTGCTTCAAAAGTATGCGTGCTGGTTCTTTAACAATATTTGCAATTTAATAAAGCTAAAGACTAAATACATTAAGAGAAAACGATTGGTTGTAAAACACCAACTTCTCTTTTTATTCTTTCAGAAAAACTGTCTAAATTAAACTCCTCTAACAAATCTTTAGCGGAACACGCAACATCACGGTCTGTTATTTTTCCAATATAGGCAATATGCCCTAGAAGCCCTTCTGGTGTCTTATATTTAAAAAGTAATTCATCAAGGCTTGCATCTTTATCTCTTTTTGAAAGACGCCTACCTTCATCGTTTACAAACAATGGAACATGCCAATAATCTGGCGTTTTTGCATCTAACAGTTCGTGTAAGTAAATTTGCTGAGGCGTGGAATTTATAAGGTCATAACCTCTTACAACAACAGATATTCCTTGTGCTGCATCGTCTGCAACAACGGCTAATTGATACGCAAATAAGCCATCTGCGCGCTTGATAACAAAGTCGCCACATTCTGATGCTAAATTTTGAGAATAGACGCCTTGAATTCCATCGCAAAATTCAATTGTTCTATTTGGGACTTTTAAACGATAAGAAGCATTTTTTTGCTTTTTCAATTTCGCAATTTGTTCTTGACTTAAATTTCTACACTTTCCTGAATAAACGCGTTTTTCGCCAAAGTGTGGCGCAGATTGGTTTTTTAGTTCTGCTCGCGTGCAAAAACATGGATATGTGTTGTTTTGAAAATAGTCAAAAATATTTTTGTATCTTTCCTGTGCTGAATCACAGGCTTGAAAATATGGACCTTCGTCCCATGTTAAACCCAGCATATTGAAATCTGACTGTAGGAGGTCAATATATTCTGATTTTGATCTTTCTACATCAAGGTCTTCAATTCTAAGCACAATTTTACCTTCTAGCTTTTTAGTAATAAGCCATGTGCAAAGATATGAATAGATGTTACCAGCGTGCATTCTCCCAGTTGGAGAAGGCGCAAAGCGCCCCTTTACTTGCACCGTATTTGGCAATTTATCTGAGATGATATTTTCTATAGCTAAGCCCAAGCAAACATTCAAGAACTTAAGGGTTAATTCCTATTTCAAATAAACCCTTAAAACTATCTATGCGTTTTTCCTGCCTTAAAAGCAGCAATATTTACATCAATAGTTTTAGGTGGAACGCGCAAAGAAATTGCCTCTTCCCAACTATCTTCTGTAAAGCCAAGATATTTAGCTAGAACACCCAATAGCACTACGTTTGAACACTTCACATTGCCAATTTCTTTAGCAATTTTATTTGCGTCTACAACATGTGCACCTACGTTTTCAAGTTTATGGGCGCAGTCTTTAGGCATTTTTTGGTTCCCAATTAATACAGGCAAAGATTTGATTTCTTCACTTGATGTAATAAGCGTTCCGCCATCTTTTAAGTACTTCAGATTTCTTAAAGCTTCAACCGCTTCAAAAGACAGTATGTAATCGCAACTTGCAACATCATGCACCATTGAATAAACTTTGCTACCAAAACGCACGGTTGTTGTGACGGAGCCTCCACGTTGAGACATTCCGTGGATTTCTGAAATTTTAACTTCTAGCCCATTAGAAAGAGCCGCCTTTGCTAGTAAGTCTGCAGCAAGGATTGTACCTTGCCCTCCTACTCCACATAAAAGTACTGTCTTTGTATCCATTATTGACCTACTTTGTTTGAGTAATTGCACCAAACGCGCAATATTGGGCGCATTGCCCGCAACCTATACATTGATTTGAATCTATGAGTGCAAAACCATCGTTTTCATCTTTAGAAAGTGCTGGGCATCCAAGGGTAATGCACATGCCACATGCCTTGCAATTTTCGCTAACTTGATATGGCTTGTCTTTAAACCTTTCCAACAAAACGCACGGATGTTTAAATATTCGGACAGAAATGCCATCAAAAGCAAATGCTTCTTTAAGAGAAGTACGTACAGCCATCATGTCGTATGGGTCAACTGTGGCTACATCTTTAACGCCAATAGCTTTGCAAATTGCCTCAATGTTTAGTTCTGTGCTTTCTCTTTCTTGAAGAGTTACGCCATTAAACGGGTTTCCCTGGCGGCCTGTCATAGCGGTTGTTCTGTTGTCAAGAATGCAAACAGTTTCGCTACCACCATTGTATACAGCAGAAATAAGAGAGCTTAATCCGCTATGTGCAAAAGTGGAATCACCTATGATTGACGCAACAGGGCGGCTTTCTTCATTGCGGGACGCTACAGTAAACCCATGAGCCATAGAAATTGAAGCACCCATGTCTACTGTTGTGTCTAGGCCAGAAAGCGGAGCAAGCGCACCAAGCGTGTAGCATCCAATGTCTCCAAGCACTATAGCTTTTGCGCGCCCTAGCTCTCTAAACACTAATCTGTGAGGACATCCAGCGCAAAGCGAAGGTGGTCTTGCTGGAAGATCTTCTGGCGTGTTAAAGCAAGGTTTTAGCTTTTCGCCAAAAGCAGCCTTAATGAGACCAGGGCTTAGTTCCCCATCTTGTGGCAAGTCATACGGTGTTGAAGAAATTTTGACGCCGCAAGAAGAAACAGCTTCATGTAAATAGCTTGAACCTTCTTCTATTACGTAAACATTTTCTACGCTATTTGCAAACGCGCTCAAAGCTTTTGCAGGCAAAGGCCAGCTTACGCCTAGTTTAAAAACAGAAGCAGAAGGTAGTGCTTCTTTTACATGCTGATATGCTGCGCCGTAACAAATAACTCCAATTGATGCATCTGTTCCCTGTTCGCAAACATTAAATTGGCATTCCTCAACCCACGCTTTTAGCTTTTCAATACGTGCAAGTTGTACTTTTCTTCGCGGCTTTGCATAAGCAGGCATCATTACCCATTTTGAAGCGTCTTTTTCATATGGAATTTTCTTAAATTCTAGCTTCTCACCAACCTCAACAGGTGTTTTTGTGTGAGAAACACGAACAGAAGACCTGATAAAAAACGGAACGTCAAATTCTTCTGAAAGAGAAAATGCTGCTTTGGTAAATTCGTATGCTTCTTGCGAATTGCTTGGGTCGAGCATTGGAATTTTTGCAGCTTGTGCATAATAGTGAGAGTCTTGTTCGTTTTGCGAAGAATACATTCCTGGGTCATCGGCTGCAAGAACAACAAAACCGCCATTAACTCCAGTACAAGCCGCCGTAAACAATGGGTCTGCTGCAACATTAACGCCAACATGTTTCATGGTTGAAAGCGCTCTAACGCCTGCAAGAGATGCCCCCAATGCAGATTCAACTGCAACCTTTTCATTTGTTGCCCATTCTGCATAAACTCCATCGTATTTTGCAAACGCTTCAAGAGTTTCTGTGGAAGGGGTGCCCGGGTACGCAGACGCAAAAGTACAGCCAGCTTCGTACGCGCCACGCGCTATAGCTTCATTACCGGAAAGTAATTCCATTTGCAACACCTACTCAAAATTAAATACAAGACAAAATGTACCAAGCTGAATTAAATCTCCCGCTTTAAGAGTTTTCTTTTCAACGCTTAAATTGTTAACCCATGTTCCGTTGTATGAATTTTTATCTGCAATGATATATTCGTTTTCAGATTGGATTATCAATGCGTGTTCGCGGGAAACGGTCATGTCATTAAGGAAGATATCGCATTTCGGATTCCTTCCAAGGGAATTAACGGTTTTATTTAACGGGTAAACCATATCAATTTGTGGGCCACGTACAACTTTGATATATGCACTACTTGATTTTTTTGCAGCTTTTACATCTGTTATTTCATCGGATTTTACATCTAGCGGCTTAAATTCTCTTGTACCGTCTATTACGTGGTATCCGCAAGTTGGGCAAATTTTGTCGTTTTCATTTAGCGTGCTTTCGCATACAGGGCATTTACGCATAAGGCATCCTTAAAGAATTGAACTTTTGTCGTTAACAAGAGGAGTTTCGTTATATATAACGTTTTCTGCTACACCGTCATCACCCGAAAAGCTAAGCATGAATCTATTAAACCAAATTCCTATGCCTTCAAAAAGGTTTGGTGCGGCGCAATCCTCGGCGGCAATTAGATTATAAGTCCCAATAGCAACATTACGTTGTTTAAAAGTTATTGTGCCTAAAACATCTCCCGCATGAACATCTTCGCTAACTTCATTTAGTTCTATGTATTGGCTTACGTTGCCATTAAGGTCAAATATTTCTGTTGACGTATCATCTGCTGAAATAGTTAGTTTTATAGTTTTATCAATCCATGCGCTGTGAGCAACTTCAGCAATTACAGGTACGCTTTCAGTTCCTTCTGCTGTTTCCATATCTACATATTCGCTTGTGTTTACAGTGTTATAT
>CAZRFO010000096.1:0-5688 GCA_964599515.1 uncultured Eggerthellaceae bacterium
CTACAACATTGTGGAAATTAGCGTTTATGCCGAAAGCAACTAGAAGCAAAACACACTTGAGCAGTGGAAGCATGAAATGGAATATTACGTATCAAATCTAGATGATACTGATGCATATATTTCCCAGAAAATTGAACAGGAGGCCTACTTGAATGGGCGCGCGTGGGTGATATCTATTATGTTTTGCGTTGATAAAGTTTTCGCCGATTGTTCCTAGTTATTTTGTCTTAACAATAGTGCCGCCGCCAATAACAACATCGCCGTCATAGATTACTGCGGCTTGGCCTGGCGCACATGCCTTTATTGGTTCGTCAAACACAACGTGCAGCACACGCACGCCGTCTAGTTCTTCCACACAAGCCTTCGCAGGTGCTGGCTTTTGTCTGTAATTTGCTTTAACTTGAACTTCTTGAAAATTAGGCATGTCGTCGCAGCTTATAAGGTTAATGTCGCTTGCCCAAAGTTCATGCACTCCTTGTTCTGCGGCAGTGCCTAAAACAATTGTGTTAGTTTTTGCGTCCTTATTTATGACATATAAAGGTTCACTATACGCAACACCTAGGCCTTTACGTTGCCCAATTGTGTAACGAGCCAAACCATTATGCGCACCTAAACGCACACCAGCAGTATTAACAATAGGACCAGGCTCTAGCGCTGCACCTTCATGTTTTTCAATAAAGGCAGCATAGTTGCCATCTTCTACAAAGCATATATCCTGGCTTTCTGGTTTATCTGCTACAACTAGCCCGCAATCAGATGCAAGCTGGCGAATTTCCTGTTTGGTGCATTCCCCCAAAGGAAAAAGCATATGCGCCAACGTCTCTTGGCTTAAATGATAAAGGAAATACGACTGGTCTTTTGTTTTATCAATGCCGCGCATCAAAAGCCAACGCCCGCGCTCTTCACTCCACGCACACCTTGCATAATGGCCAGTAGCCACAAAGTCATACCCTAGTTCCTTGCGGCAGTTTTGCAATGCAGCAAATTTCAAATGCTTGTTACACTGAACACACGGGTTAGGGGTGCGGCCTTCTAAGTAGTCGCGACAAAACGGCTCAATTACCTGACGCTCAAACGCGGCCTCAAAATTTAGCAGTTTATGAGGAAAGCCCAACTGTCGCGCCACGCGATTTGCATCTTCTTGGTCTTCTGGGCTGCAGCATGCATCATATCGCGCACTTGTTTCTGTATCTTTGGTAAGTTTCATAGTGATGCCAAGCGCATCATATCCTGCGTCTACCAGCAGTTTTGCCGCAACAGAACTATCTACCCCACCGCTCATTGCAACAATAACGCGCTTGTTTGACACTTTGCCAGCTTCCATGTTTTTATTTTGCGCTTTGCCAGCTTCCATGTTTTCTTGTGTCGTTTTTTCACTTAGTTCGTTCATGTTAAAAAGCATATCAAAAGTTGACACTATTTTTACTTTGGTTTTTAGTTTTGGAGCTCTTACCCCATTACTGACCTGTAAGTACAAAAAAACAGGTCTGCATTTTGTATTTCAGGTCACCAGTGGTAAGCAAGCGTAGCGTCAGGCACAATCTGGAAGTAACCAGAATTTCCAAACAATGCACTATTGTGCGTTTCTTTTTTTTAACGTTGTGTTATCAAACATGAAAGCAAAGTAGCCATTGGTACATGAAAGCTTTCGTAGTTGTAGAGCAATCATTAACACAAAGAATCGCTTACTTCAGGTAACTTCCTAAACTTGAAAAGCAGTATTAATAATACCAATAGTAAAAAACAAAACTACGCCCACGACAATCATCAAAAGTAAGCGTTTTGTAAAACCACAGTTTGCAAAACGCGGTAAAAACCGCCGGAGCGGACGCGGATCGCACAGTACGATTGATGGTAAATAAATAAAAATGTAGATTACTATATTTTCTATAAGTCTAGGAATAAAAGGCATGTATGCCATATTTTCTCTTGGCACAATTGAGGTACTTATGGCATAACACAACAAAAATATACCCCACGCAGCCAAAATAACATCCCATGCCACACCAAGCGTAGCAAATTTGCCTTTCTTTTTCGCATCTTGCGCATCTTTTGCATCCAACGAAATTTCTGCGTCATGTTTGTAAACAGCCTCTTCAAATGCTTCTTTTAGTTCCGCCGCTGTTGCGTAGCGAGCAGCTGGATCAAATGCAGACGCCTTGAGTACAACATCCTGAACGCGCTGGGACAGATTGTTTTCGCCCATTACTTTGCGCGTACAACTTGGATCTGAAATTTGCCCAGTAAGCAAGTAAAACAACACCATGCCAAGCGCATACACATCACTACGTTGGTCAGTCTGCCCAAAGCCAAACTGTTCTGGCGGGGCAAAACCTCGCGTACCAAAGTAAACCGTATCTGTTTTCGCATTGTTGTCAAAAGACCTTGCAATGCCAAAATCTATAAGCATCACCGTATTATTGGAAAGCATGAGGTTGCTTGGTTTTATGTCTCTGTGAATAAGCGCAGGTGTAAACATGTTATGTAATTCAGATGCCGCATCACAAGCCGCAGGAAACAAATCTTTTGCTGTGGCAAGCCCGGCACCGCGTTTTTCAACAAGCGCTTCAAAAGTTTCACCAACTATGTATTCCATCACAACAACGCAATCTTCACCTGCTTCGTAATAATCTATTACGTGTGGAAGGTGCTTGAAGTTCTTTCCTTGTTTTTGCGCATCCATTATGCGCTGCCACGCGGCTCCTATACCGGTTTTTGCTTGGAATGTTTTTCTGACATACGGCCCGCTTTTGCTGCCATCTGCGTCCACAAAAAAACCTTGTTCTGTGCGTTCCAATTCGCTTTCTTTTAGAACGAGGTCAACAACAAAATGGTCGTCGTGTTCAAGGGAAATAAGATTTTGTAAAAGTTTGTCTACCATGTGTTTATATTAGCATAGTGACAAAGCAAATTTTTATAATGCTATAAGCAGAACGAAAAAATGCAGCGCGGGCATGTAGCGCAGGTATGCAGCGCTATCCCAGCCCAAAACAAGCGGCGCAGGCATGTAACGCGGCCATGCGACGCGGACATGTGGTACGTTCAGCGTGGCAAACTCTGTTTAAGCAGATATATTTCTAACTTATTGTTTCTTGTTTAAATCGATAAAGTTCTGCATCTGTTTTATGTAAATCATATTTATTATTGATGCAAAAGATGATAATGGCATCGCGTTTATTCTTGCAATAAAGCTCATTGTGACCTGCCATTTTTAGCACCCTGTTTGCTTCGCGCAAAGAGCACCTTAGGGCAAAAACTAGTTGCAAAATTTTATTACGCGAAGCATTGCGCTGACCTTTAAAAATCTGATACCCAAACGTTGCGTCAAGTCCAGCTTCGCGAACAACACTTGCCTGTTTGAGCCCTTTTTCTTGCAAAAGTTGCGCCAGGTAACCTTGCAAATTTAGTTGCCCAATATTGTACTTGTCAATAACCGCAGAAGGTTCCGGTGAACTCAATAATTCGCCAAGTAGCTCTTCTGTTAATGGCTCTTCCAATTTTTCCCTTCCGCTGTTTTTTATTTAGCAAGAAGAGCCACATAGTTGCGGCTCTTCTTGAAGTAGCGCATATTACTATGGCACTTCTTGCGTTTGAATTTTATTATAAGTTTAACTGATATACGTTGTTTTGCTTGCTTATTCAACAATCCAAGTTACATCGTTTTCATCAGATAAAAATGAAGGCGAATAAATCACTTTGGCAATTTGTCCTTCAAATTCCACTACTCCACTTACGCTACCGCCTGCAACAAGTTCGCCGCTGTCTAGTCGCTCTAAAGAATCTTCAGCATCGTCAGTTAAGATGAACGTAGCGGTTCTTTCTGCGCCCTGCGCGTCCTGAGCGCTCCAGTCAAACATGTTAAAGCTTGCTTTATCTGTTCCGTTGTTTACATATGTAACGCTAACACGAGTAAATTCAGCGCCGCTATAATCTGTAAGTCCTGTTTCTATAGAATCAACGCTTACGGTTAAGCCATCGCTCATATTAACTGCTGTTCCTATAGAAAGATCTGTTGTTTCTTGCGTGGCTCCGCTAGATTCTGATGTCACAGTTGCAGATGGACCAGAAAGTGCTTCATCAAGTACTTGTCCATAAAAACTTTGCGTTGCAAGCACTATTACAAATGCAACAACACAAAGAATTGCACCGGCTATGGAAAGACCTTTGCCACTTTTTGTGCCACGGCAGCAAGCAACAATCCCAACAATTGCAAATATAAGACCCAAAACTGCAATAAATGCAGAAATATTATTTAGAATTGGTATAAATGAACCAAGCAAAGCAATAATGCCCAGAACAAGACCTGTTATACCCATTGCACTTTTACCAGCTGGTTGCTGATAATATCCGGGCTGTTGATATACTGCCTGCTGCTGGTTTGCCTGTTGGTTTGCGGACTGTTGCGCGTTTACCGGTTGTTGTACTTTTGCCTGCTGAGCACTCATCTGCTGTTGGCCAGTCTGGTGCGTGCCTGATATTTGTTCCGAATTGATTTCCATTTGTATCCCTTTCCTTTCAAGACGCCTGCGTTGTGCATGCGTTGTTCGGTCGTGAAAACAATTGTAGAAAAACCCATGTTACGTTTCATTAGCTGCGAGCTAAGATTCAGTGATTAAAATGACAGGCTGTTCTGATGCAACCTTCTCGCTACAAAATAAAAGCACGGGAATGGATTGTTTAATGTTTCCGCTTGTTTTATTCACGTGAAAAACATTCAGAAATTGACATGCGCTGATTATTGTTTTTACGTATTGCATTCCTGAATGTATTTATGTACAATGTATTACATGTAATACATACATTGGAGGTAGTTATGGAAGCCATCTTAACTGTTCGTTTAGACGAAACGACAAAGAAACAAGGTAGCAAAGTTATGCAAGAGTTTGGCTACACCCCTTCTATGGCGGTACGGGAATTATTTGAATACGCAGTAAAACATGACGCCCTACCATTCAATAAGCATGAAAAGCCAAGTAAATCCGAAATAAAAAAACGTATTGCACTTTTTGATGCATGTCATACTAAAGAGCCTATTCAGATATCTGATGACGAAATTCGCGTTGCGCGCTTGGAGGAACGTTATGGATTTGATGCTAGATAATAATATCGTTCTTGACCATATTGGCAGGCGTCAACCGTTTTACGAGTTATCACGTAAGGTATGTTTACTTGGTATTACTGGAGAAGCTAACACTTTTATAAGCGTCAATATGCTCACAGATATCTATTACATTATGAAAAAAGATTTTGGGAGCGCGCAAGCGCAAAACCTTATTGAAAACAATCTTTCATTTTTACAACTAGTTGGCGTTTCGCCTGATGATGCACAAACTGCATTGTCAAGAAAATGGGATGATTTTGAAGATTGTTTGGTTGCTACTTGTGCAGAAAAAATAAAAGCCAACTATATTATTACTCGTAACGTAAAAGATTTTCGTGCTTCAAAAATAGAAGCAATAACCCCGGAAGAACTTTTTGCACGCCTTGAACAAACTGGGTTTACATACGAAGACATAGAGTGGTAGTGAGATGGGGTTCGATTCCCCTATATAGGTTCGCCTAACCAGAAACAATAAAAAAAGCAGGTCTGTTTCCAAACCTGCGAGTCTACCATGGTGGAGTATAGGGGACTCGAACAATCGCTGCGCCCTTGCGGGCTTGCGCTTGTGTACGTCGCGCAAAGCGCTC
>CAZRFO010000097.1:0-5673 GCA_964599515.1 uncultured Eggerthellaceae bacterium
TTGTGATGCTTCGCATTTATATCACAAAAAACACTTCGTGCGGAACTCGCTTTGTAAACCAACCTCCTCACACACTTTTGCAAGTGCGCCTTGCTCCGCTAAACCTTCCCCTCTTGCCCTAAAACAAAACGCGCCGCCTTGCTCCGCTAAACCTTCCCCTCTTGCAAACTCAGATAAAAAAGAGAAAGCCCACCTTGAACAGGCGGGCTTTCTCTTTAGAGGGGAGGGGGAAAGGAAGGGAGAGGATTATCGAAAATATCTATTCTTGTTCGTCTTCGCTTAAAAGCTCTTCAAGGGTTGCTTTGTCAACTTCTAAGTAACCTAACGTTAAATAGCCTAGCCCCTGATAAAACTTAGTGCGAGAGAACTTTTCTATGTCTGCCTGCATCATTGGGAACCAATTAAGCAAGTGTTCGTTTAAAAATGCGAGCGATTTTTGCAATTGCACAACCGCTTCATCTTCGTTACCTTCACGCAAAGCATCAAGTGCGCGGTTGTTAAGTATTTGCATGAATTCAAGTTCAATTGCAATGTGGTCTTCGCCTTCATTCCAGCGGCCACGCTTTAGGTTGTTTTCGCGAAGTGTCTGCAAAACTTCTGCACGCGCCTCTTGCATCATGAGTCTGCGTTCGGAAGTGTAAACACTTTCAAAAGGATAGGCTGCAGAGTAGCCATTAACGCCGTGGCCAATAAATGTGCGTACGTAGTCAATTGCAAGCTCTAGGACAGAATCATCCCAGGCACCACGAAGATATTCATACAAGCAACGATATCCCTTATCAAGCATGGAATTTCCAGTAGAAACCGGGAAACGCATTCCTTGCATTTCTTCAATTTCTTCCATGTTGACTTCTTCACGGAAAAGACGCGCAAGCATGCTGTATTGACGGGTTCTGCCTTGCAGCAGTTCAATAATTTCTGTATTTTCTTCAGCCATAGTTTTTAAGCCTCCTTTACAGCATCAGAGCCTTCACTAGATGCACTAGAGGCTACGGCGTTGGCATCATTGTTTACGTCTACATTTTCCGAAAAGTCTTCTTCATCTGGGATTACAGCACGTATGCCTATGCGATTAGCCTCGCGCATTTCTGCTAACATCTTTGTGCCGTCTTCCGTTAAATGCCAAGCGGCATCGCGCCAAACAATTGCGTCCGTTTGTTCAAGCATGTCAATGAAGTGGCCGCCATAACGCTTTGGGTGTTGGCAAATTTCAAAGTTTTCTACGAAGTCGTCAATTTCCTGGCGAGACCTTGGTTGCTGTTCAATGAAATCAAGAACCTCCAGGTAAACATCGTAGTATTTTGCATCGCGCTTATACACCATGTTCCTACAACGAAAACCATTTGTCATTTCTTCATATACAGCTAAACCATCTTCTGTTGTAGTCCAGGTTGGATCTACCTTTTCTTTAATTTCAAGATAAACCACGCCATCTTCTACAACTTCGTGCTCTTCGCTAACTTCTGGAACTTCAACAGTTAAACCACCTGCTCGCTCAAGCATGCGGCAATATGTACCAGAATTAAAAACAGACTTGTTGAACTCTTGCGCCTCATCAACAAATTTGCGAAGTTCACTTGACAGGCAACCATCCTTGCAAGCACCAAGAATGCCAACGATTATTGGGCGACGTGCTGGATTGTGATCAATCAACGCAAGAATTGCCTCTTTTGCACTTCCCTGTCGCTCTGGTGTAAAAATGGATTCTTTTGACAAAAGAACATCTGGGTCGTTTCTCATGGTTGGGTAATCGATGGTGTCATACGGATTGTCGTCATCCATTTCTTCCTGATTTATTTCATCATCGTTTACCTCTAGCGGGTCAAACTCTTCATCAAAATCTAAATCATCATAAGTTTGCTGCGTCACTACGTGTCCTCCTTATTCCCTTGATTAACACAAACTGACAGTACAAACTAGTTACAAAATTTGTGAAATTGAATTGCTTGTTGGAAAACGCTAAGCAATACTTTTCACTTAACATTGAAAAGTATAGAGATACATTTGAAATGCCAATAACACTGTGCGCTGCATTTTTTGGATGATTCCTTAAAAGTGGCTGCACAAAACATCATACGCTGCGTGTTATTATTGGAAAACGCCTGATGAAACGCCAGTCAGTTTTTTTAAAAAATATGACTACGCCAAAAATAATCACGCCGTTTGGTGGTACAATTTTGGTGCGTTGCAAAGCGAAGCTTCTGCAGAAAGGAGCAAGCATGACGAAGAAATTCTCTGCGAAAAGAATTGCACTCGTTGTTGTTCTTGCCTGCCTCTGCGCAGTTGCTGCAATTGTCCCCGCCTATGCATATTACTACGCTCACAACGAAGAGCATGTAAACGCATCAAACAAAGGCGTGATGGAAGTTGTGTGCACGCTTGATGAAACAGCTGTAGGTGGCGGTATTCATACAGGAATTGTATTTGTTGCGGAAGGCGCAACAGCACAAGATGCAATTGATGAAGCCGTTATTAGCCCACTAGCTGCTAATGAGCCAAGTGCAATTAAAGACCACACGGCTCAGGCTACAAGCGAGTACCTAGAAGGCAAGTCTTATACCGTAAGTGTATACGACGCTGCGTCGCAGGAGCCAGGAACGCAAACTACCAATGATGTAGAAAGCAAAGGTGGCGAAGACACCACGCTTAACCGCTACGACAGGGTAGTTATTACGGTGGAATAGCATGCCGTATGAAGGGCGCTCGGCCAGGCGCCCTTCAGTTTTCGCTTTGCGAATGTTGTTTTGCGCGAAATGTTTGGGGGAATATAACGCGCTTAATACCTGGGGTTACAATAAGGGGGCTCTATGCGTGTTTTTTTCCCGCGTATTTCTTTTACGCTTGACTATGGTGAAAATGCTCACTCTGGCGACATCACAATGGTTTCTTTAGGCTACGGCCTACATCAAGCATGGATATTCTGTGCAATGTTTGGATCTTCTTCTTTGTTTATGAAAGACGGATTACTTGCCGGAGAAAGCCTTTTTGGAATTCCAACTGCATCTTTTGTATCTCTTGTTGCCTACTTTTTATGCCTGCTTTTTGAAGGTTTTACAGATCAAAAATTCAAGGCATTCTATCGTAAAAAAACAACCGTGATTTGTTCGGCGTTTCTTATGTGTATAGGAACGTTTCTTTATTTCATCCAAGCAGAAAATGAAACTCTATGTTTAATTGTGCATATAATTGCTGGAATAACAACAGGCTTTGGCTCGTCCATTTTACTATTGGCATGGGGCGTTAGATTTGCACGTGGAAGCGTTCCAAGCATACACATAAATTCTATTATTGGATTTAGCATCGCTTTTTCAATATACATTACGGTTGTAACAGTTTTTGGCTTTCCAATTGGTGGAGTTATCACCGCTCTTCTTCCACTTGGAGAATTATCAATTTTGCTTGTACACAGAGCTTTTGGCGTTGGTAAAAACACCAATGTACAATTGTTTTCTCCGCTACCTGTACATATGTCAAAATTTGTCTCTAAATTTGCTGTCCCGATTCTAATATTTAGTTTTGCACTTGGATTTTTGAGACTTTTGGCAATTCATCCAAATACGACAGTTGGCTTGCCTTACGCAATACTGTCTGTAGCAGTAGCAGCTGTCATACTTTTTGCCGTTACGCTTTTGCTACCAGCGCAAGACGATGGCTGGTCTTTTGACTTTAAGATTATTGGCCTTTTTGTTGCTGTAGCAATTGCAGCCATATCTTTTGGTGGACACGAACAAACGCTATTGCAAAGCGTGACTGCTCTGATTGCATATTTATGTTTTGAGGGTCTCTTGTGGATTTATTTTGGCGAATTTGCACAAACTTTTAGACTATCGCCTGTTCTTGTATTTGGAGTTGGTCGCGGATGCGCAGGTCTTGCCACAACTGTTGTTGCCATAATAAACGCCGTATATTCAAACTTTTACAACATTGACATTTTAAGCAGTACCACATTTTCAATTGTTATGCTTATTATCCTTATGGCATCATATCTTTTGTTGCCTTCACAGGCCGAAATCAAAAACATTCTTTTACCAAATGCATTGCAAGTTAACATAGCGAACACCCAAGTGCTTAAGAATAGTCAAGAGCAACCTGCAGAGCATACAGATACATTGGAAACTAATGCACAAGAAACCAAGGTACATGAGCAAAACTCAATTGAAAATAAAGCAAACACTTCAAATAAAAACAATAATGCACAGGAAATGCCAACAAAACACATTGCAAAATTCCGCGAAAAATGCCAAATCATTGGAAACACTTATATGCTTTCTTTGCGAGAACAAGAAGTACTTTTCTATCTAGCAAAGGGATACAATGCAGCGCTTATCCAAGAAAAACTATATATTTCAGAAGGAACTACAAAAACGCATATGCGCCACATTTACAGAAAACTTAACATCCATACACAACAAGATCTTATTCGCATTGTGGAAAGCGTAGAACTTTCTAAAGAAACGTATAAGTAGGTTTGCAAGTAAACAAACTTGAAAGCGGATTTGTACTGAAAAAGGCGCCTAGCAGGCGCCTTTTAGAATTTAAATGGCGGGATGTACGAGACTTGAACTCGCGACCTCTGGCGTGACAGGCCAGCGCTCTAACCAACTGAGCTAACACCCCATGTGTTTTTCAGCAAGAGGTATGATAAATGAACACGCGCCTACTTGCAAGAAAAATTTTGTGTGTTTTATCGCTACACGGCAAGCGGCATATGCGCTGCGTTTGTTTTTAACATTTGTTTTGTTGCTTGGTGTTGTTGTTCGCAACATGGCAAGCGACGGTCTTTAGAGTTTATTACTTGCGAGCTCTTTTCTCTAAATTGCAAGCAAAATAGCATATGCTGCAACACCAGCAACAGCACAAAGCAAAAGTGACTTTGATTTAACGGCAACTACAACAACCACAAGCGCTGCTACAAGTGGTGCCGCAGCGGGCCAAATGCCAGAAGCAAACATTCCAGGTGTAAGTAAGTCGTTTGCCACAAGCGCAGCAAACGCAGCAGGCGGAATATACCCAAGAGCACGTTCAAACGCCGAAGGCAAGCTCTTGCCTTTTAACACGAACAAAGGCACAACCCTGCAAATAAGTATAGTGCCAGCACAAAGCAAAAACACAATCCAGAAATCTGTTAAAGACATGGTAGTCATTTATGCGTTCCCACTTTTCTTTTTGCGAATTGAATATGTAACAATAGCAGCAATAACGCCAAGTATTGCGCCTAGCAAAATTGCAGGCCCAGTAAGACCTACAAACTTACAAACATACACTCCCAAAATTGCAAACACTATTGCAACAATGTTTTCTGGATTCATTTTTTGAGTACTCATAAGACAAATAAAAATTGATGTCATTGCAAAAGACGCTATTGTAAGCGGGATATTAAGAATGCCTCCCAAAAATGCCCCAACAAAGTTTGAAACCGCCCAAGACGTACAAGAAAAACAATTTACCAAAAGTGCACGAGTTACGCTCCAGTTGCCTTCCTCAAAAAGTTTTGTATTAACGCCGTAGCTTTCATCGGTAACGCTTGCTGCAAAAAGAAATGCAAGTCTTTTTTTGACATTTGCACATACTGGTGCAAAAGACGCAGAATAAAGCATCTGGCGTGTGTTTACAAAAGAAACGCTTGCAACGATTGAAGCAATAGGAGCACCCGCCAAAAACATATTAGGAATC
>CAZRFO010000098.1:0-2915 GCA_964599515.1 uncultured Eggerthellaceae bacterium
TGCGCGTTGCAGCAAGCCCTTCTACCATCGTTGGAACTTTTACAACAATGTTTGGAGCAATTTCAGCCAATTGCATGCCATCTGCATAAATCTCATCACGAGTCATTGCAACAGATTCCGCAGATACAGGGCAATCTGGCCCTACGATTTCACAAATTCGTTTCATGTGATTATTGAAATCGTTTAATTTGCCTCCGATTTTCGCATAAAGCGAAGGGTTTGTGGTAACGCCGGCAAGCGCTCCCCAGCTGGCGGCTTCTTCAATTTCTGCCAAGTCAGCTGTATCTAGAAAAAACTTCAACATTCCTCCTTTTTTCGACATACAGATTTACAATCGCCTACATTTGCGCCTTGATTGAAAAATGGATTTACAAAAAGACATCTCACTTATAGTGAGTTCCTGCGTATGCAGGCAACATACTAGCCCACTTTTAACGCATGCGCAAGTGGGGAAAAATGCAAATTGAACTATTAAAACCTAAGAGGCTTTTATTCGTTGTTGGCTTGTTGTGCAGGGCTTGCAGCCTGTGCAGGCGCTGCCGCTTGCGCGTTGTTAGCAGCAGCAATGGCACCTTCTACGGCAGCTTGCACACCTGCACTGTCTTCTGTGCCAGAAACCATAACATTAACAGTAATGTTATTTCCAGCACCAGCCGCTGGAGTAGCAGGCTGTGCAGCAAGAGAAGTTGCATTTGTTTCTGGAGTGCGAGGTTTCTTTAAGCCAAGCGGGTCTTTTAAGAAATCAAGACCATCTTTAATGGCACTTCCAGCTTCTTTGATTGTAGAAATGGTGTCGCTATTTTCTTTGTGTATTGTGTTGAGGTCTTTTGCTAAAGCAGAAATAGAGCTACGCGAAAGCGAAGAATTTTCACTTGATGCATCGCTACTTGATGCATCACTAGTTGTGCTTGTTTTCACAGCCGACTTAGCGTAGAAATACTCATGTTCTACGCCATCTTCTAAAACAGCAAAACCAATTTCATTACCATGTTGGTCTTCTATGTAATAAAGAATATCCTCTTCTGCAACTTCTAAGCTGATAGTCTTTTTTGCCATTTCAAAGCACTCCTTTTATTTTTAACAGCCGCTTCATTTAACAAACTAATCAAAGCTTCACACCATTTGCGTGCTTAAATTTTTACTTATAGCGCTCCTTTAATGCGCGTTCAACTTCGCGCTGCGAATCTCGCTTAGCCATAGTTGCGCGTTTGTCATAAAGTTTTTTGCCACGTGCCAGCGCAAGTTCTACCTTAACTCGCCCGTTTTTATCAAAATACATCTTTAGCGGAACAACAGCAAAACCTTTTTCTTCTGTCTTTTGCGCAAGGTAGCGAATCTGATTCTTATGCAAGAGCAGTTTGCGCTTACGGTCTGGGTCTTGATTGTTAATATTGCCGTGCGAATATGGAGCAATATGAACATTATGCAACCAAACTTCGCCCTTGCGAACAAGCGCAAAGCAGTCCGTTAGCTGGCAATTGCGTTCACGAAGAGAGCGCACTTCTGTACCAGTTAGCACAAGACCAGCCTCAAATGTTTCTAGTATTTCGTATTCAAAACGCGCCCGTTTGTTTTGGGCTATAGAGCGCGCCTTGCTGTTTTTAGTTTCAGCCATAATGAACCTCTGCTATTCACCCAAGCCTGGAATGAAGCAAGTTTGTGCATCAACGTCACGTACAAATTGAGCAATAAGTTTTGCTGTGGCTTCTGCATCTGCAAGAGAAATAACCTCTGTTGGAGTGTGCATATAACGAAGCGGAATAGAAATCAAGCCGCAGCAAATTCCATCGCGCGCAACTTGGATAGAACGAGCATCTGTGCCAGTAACACCAGGTTCAGCCTCTATTTGATACTCAATTCCGGCTGCTTCTGCGGCGGCACACAGGCGTTTAAACACTACTGGGTTGATATTTGGACCTTTTGCAATGACTGGTCCACGCCCGCAATAAATTGCACCAAACTTTGCCTTGTCAATGCCTGGGTAATCTGTTGCGTGTGTTACATCTAGCGCAAGTCCAATTCCAGGGTTTACGCCATATGCGCTGGTAATTGCGCCACGGGTTCCAATTTCTTCTTGCACCGTTGCACAAGCTATGTAGTCAGCCGCAGCACCGCCATCATTTGCAAGAAGTTCCATTACGCGGCATGCAACCCAAACACCTGCTTTGTCGTCAAAAGCACGTGAGACCGCCATGTCTTCGCCAAATTCTTCAAAACCAACGCCATATGTAATGGAATCGCCCACATGCACTAGTTCTTTTGCTTTTTCTGCTGACATTCCAAGATCTATGACAAGTTGGTCAAGAGGAGTTACTGTTTTACGGTCGTCCGCCTTGATTAGATGGATTGGCATCCTGCCAACAAAACCACGAAGAGTACCCGTTGCAGTGTGCACATCTACGCGAAGACCAGGCAAAATAGCTGCATCCACACCACCTATTGCAGAAACAGATAAGTAGCCCTCATCGCTTATATAGTGAACCATCAAACCAACTTCATCCATGTGAGCGCAAAGCATAACGCTTGGCACATTGCCGGTTGCGTCGCCCGTTCCAGCTAGTTTTGCATGTACAGAGCCCATGATGTCTGTTTCTATTTCTGTAGCTATAGGCGCCAAACGTGCGCGGACAAGCGCGGCAACTCGTTCTTCACTCCCAGTTGGAGAAGGTGTTTCTACTAATTGTTTCAAAAAATCTACGTGTTCCATTTTTTTCCTGTCATTAATTACTTCTGCGTAAGAGCGCAAATTTTACCACCGTGCATATTTTACTATCACACAAAACAACAACATGGCGCAAAACTATACCATCACGAAAAACAATAACGCCATGCAAAGCCACTTAATCATACAAGGACGCTGCGCATCGCAAAACTATACCATCACGAAAAACAATAACGCCGCCCCACACAACAAC
>CAZRFO010000098.1:2925-5651 GCA_964599515.1 uncultured Eggerthellaceae bacterium
CAACGCAACCATACGCCGCAGCTGGCTGGCGCCATCACATCGCCGCCACCTTCACAACACTACACAACAACTGGCGTTGGGATGAAAATACGCTCAAAGACAGTTATTGCATAGCGGTCCGACATGCACGCAATGTAATCAACCACAGCCTGAATATCGTCTTGCGCAAGCGCTTTGTATTCATTTGGAATTTCATCTAAGTGTTCAATGTAATACGCAAACAACTGCTCAATTATGCGGTGCGCTTTTTTAACTTCCGCATCCACCGATGGCGCCATATACACATTCTCAAACAAAAATGCGCGCAACTCATTCATTGCGTCCCACATTTCATCACTTAGCGCAATGTCTCCAAGCGCAGCAGATGTGTGTACCATATCTAGTACAAGAGTTTCAATGCGGTCTGCATGATGGCTGCCAATAGTGGTTTTTATATTTTGGGGAATGTCGCTTTCGCAAAGCAAACCTGCTCGAATTGCATCATCTATGTCATGGTTTACATATGCTATACGGTCTGCCGTTGCTACAATGCGGCCCTCCATACTAGAAGCGCGAACATGCCCCGTATGATGCAAAATGCCATCTTTGACCTCGGGCGTTAAATTAAGACCATTACCTGCATTTTCTAGATGTTCTACAACGCGAATGCTTTGTTCGTTGTGCTTGAAGAGCTCCTTGTTTGCAGGGTCTTGCACATCTAGCCCACGTGCGCATGCTATGCAATATGAAAGAGCCCGCTCTCCCCCATGACCAAAAGGTGTGTGTCCTAAATCGTGTCCCAAGGCAATTGCCTCTGTTAAGTCTTCATTTAAGCCAAGGCCTCGCGCTATGGTTCTTGCAATTTGAGAAACTTCCAATGTGTGCGTAAGACGCGTGCGAAAATGATCTCCTTCTACAGCCAGAAAAACCTGCGTTTTATGACTTAAGCGTCTAAACGCTTTTGAATGCAAAATTTTGTCACGGTCACGCTGAAAGTCGTTACGAAGAAAATCTTTTGTTGTAGGGCGCACGCGACCAGCGCTTTCATCGGAAAACGAAGCTTGGCTGCATAAAATGTCATGCTCTCGCTTATTTATTAGTTCTCTTGTAACAATATCCATAATGCACCCTTAAATATGGTTTACAACTCTGCGTGTTTCTTAACGCGCCTAAATAAATTGCCTGCCAAAAACGCTTTATACATTAGCAAACCATTCAGCAAGTCACCAGCGAATCGTATCACGCTTCAGTGCGTTTTCGCAGTTCAGCCAAATCATTCGCGGAAAAAACACCGTATTCAGTGATGATTTTTGTAATGAGATTTGCAGGCGTCACGTCAAAGGCCGGGTTATACACATCTACGCCTTCAATTGCTTGCGGCAAAACTTCAGTTGCAGCGCGTTGTTCAATAGGAATTTCTGCACCAGTTTCAAGAGAAAAATCGAATGTAGAACTTGGAGCTGCAACATAAAAAGGAATCTTGTGATAATTTGCAAGAACAGCTAAGCCGTATGTACCAATCTTGTTTGCTGTGTCCCCATTTGCAGCAATTCGGTCTGCACCAACTATCACACAATCAATTTGTCCGGCAGCCATTAAACTTGCCGCCATGTTATCGCACTGCAAGGTTACCGGCACGCCAGCGCGAGAAAGCTCCCAAACCGTTAAGCGTGCACCCTGTCCCAACGGACGCGTTTCATCTGCATAAACGCGTTCAATTTTGCCTTGGCGTGCTGCTTCATAAACAACGCCTAATGCCGTTCCGTAAAATACCGTGGCAAGGCTTCCGGCATTGCAGTGTGTAAGAACTCTTGCGTTTGGTGGAATAAGAGCTGCACCAGCTGCACCTATAGCTTTATTAGTTTCTACGTCTGAATATTCCAAGGCTTTGGCATACAAATATGCTTCGTCCAACAATTTTTTGCCGCTTATTCCACATTGCATATACTCATCAACATGTTCTTGCATTTTCTGAACTGCCCAAGCAAGATTAACCGCCGTAGGACGCACGGAAGCAATTTTTGCACAAGCTGCCACAAAATCGCTTTCACTAAAATAGCCATGCTCGCTCATCCAAAGCACCACTGCCGCAGCCCCTGCAACGCCAATAGCTGGTGCACCTCTAACTCCAAGCCTAGCAATAGCATCACAAACATTTTCGCTTTCGCGAGTTTCAACAACTTTTAGTTTGCCAGGCAAAAGCGTTTGGTCAATGTATCTAAAAGCTGGCACTCCCTGTTCATCACGCGTAAGCTCAATTGTTTTTGGCAAAGCATCCAAATTAAACATAAATTTCTCCTATAAAAACAAAGGGCGGCTTCTGGCAATCTCGCGCTATATCACGCAAACTCCGCACATCTTCGCCACCTGAAAACGCGGCACGCCGCTCCACACAAACAAACATTCAACTCCGCGCACCTTCGCCACAAAAAAAACAAAGGGCGCAAGCAAATTTGCAAGCGCCCTTCATTGTAACTTTTATTCTAAAGAATTAAAGCATTACAAAAGAGTTTGAACAGCAATAAATAGTGGGCTGAACGTTAGCGAGATAATAGTCATCAAGTTAATAAGAATATTCATGGAAGGACCAGAAGTATCCTTGAATGGGTCACCAACGGTGTCACCTACAACAGCAGCTTTGTGAGCCTCAGAGCCCTTGCCGCCATGATTGCCTTGCTCAATGTATTTCTTAGCGTTGTCCCAAGCGCCACCAGCGTTTGACATAAACATAGCCAAAAGCATACCAG
>CAZRFO010000099.1:0-5643 GCA_964599515.1 uncultured Eggerthellaceae bacterium
AAAACGCTCAAGTTTGCCTGTATACAATGTTTTGGTGATTGACTCAACTACTGGGCAAAATGGTCTTGCTCAAGCGCGTGAATTCCATAAGGCTCTAACTTTGGATGGCGTTGTTATGACCAAACTTGACGGAACAGCAAAAGGTGGCATTGCGCTTGCTGTGTCACATGAGCTTTCTCTTCCAATTCTTAAGATTGGCATTGGCGAAGGCTTAGATGACCTGCGCGATTTTGATGCGCACGATTTCGTGCGTGCGCTTATAGGTTTTGAAGCAGAATAAAATTACAAGAAAGGTAAATCTTTTCATATGCTTGATAATCTTTCAAATAAACTTCAAGGCGTATTCTCTAAACTTAAAGGAAAGGGCCGTCTAACAGAAGAAGATATCAATGATGCAATGCGTGAAATCCGCCTTGCTCTTTTAGAGGCGGACGTAAACTTTAAAGTTGTTAAAGCTTTTGTTGCACGTTGCAAAGAGCGTTGCTTGGATGCAGAAATTCTAAATTCCCTTACTCCTTCGCAAAATGTTATCAAGGTAGTGCTTGATGAGCTAACTAAACTTTTAGGAGAAAGCGACTCAAAACTTGTTTTAGGAAGTCGCGTTCCCAACGTAATCATGTTAGTTGGCTTGCAAGGTTCTGGTAAAACTACAGCAGCTGTAAAGTTGGCATATCGTTTAATGGAGCAGAAACATTCGCCACTTTTGGTTGCCTGTGACGTATATAGACCAGCTGCGGCAGACCAACTTGAAACTCTAGGTAAAGAAATTGGTGCTAGGGTTTATAGGGGAGACGGGCAAGACCCGGTAAAGATTGCCAAGGAAGGCATACAAGATGCAATAGACCACATGCGAGATGTGGTAATCATAGACACAGCCGGCCGCTTGCATGTTGATGAAGCAATGATGGCAGAAGCGGAAAACATCCGCGATGCAACCAAGCCTGACCAAATTTTGATGGTAGTAGACGCAATGACTGGCCAGGATGTTGTAAATGTTGTCCAAGCGTTTTCTGAACGCGTAGATTTTGACGGCATCATCATGTCTAAGATGGATGGCGATGCTCGCGGTGGTGGTGCTCTTTCTGTTCGTGAAGTTACAGGAAAGCCTATAAAGTTTATTTCATCTGGTGAAAAGCCAGATTCTTTGGAGGTTTTTCATCCAGACCGCATGGCAAAACGCATTCTTGGTATGGGTGATATTGTTTCGCTTATTGAAAGCGCCGTTAAAACCCAGCAAGAGGAAATAGAAAAATCGGAAGCGGAGCGTCTTGCAAGGGCAGAGCTCACATTTGATGATTTCTTGGAAATGAACAAGAAAATTAACAAAATGGGCGGCGTTGCAAAGTTGATGTCTGCATTACCTGGCGGAGATAAAGCCCTAAATGCTGGACAAGTAGACGAAGGCATCTTTGACAAGATGAGTGTCATTATTGGTTCTATGACAAAGCAGGAACGCCAAAAACCAGAATGCATTAATGGCAGCCGACGCGCTCGTATTGCAGCAGGTGCAGGTGTTAGTGTTACAGAAGTTAACCAGCTTATTAAGCGTTTTAATGAAACTAAGAAAGCTATCAAAAAAATGACTTCTTCACAAAACCAAATGCTTGCGGGTAAAAAGAACAAGAAGGGCAAAAAGGGCAAAGGACATGCCAGAAGAGGTCAATTTGGTGGACCACTAGCCGGAATGAGCATGTCAGATATAAAAAAGATTCAGCAAATGATGGGCGAATAGTTTGCAGTTGCAATCAAGCTTGTTGCTGTTAGCCGCCCTAATGTGTCAATTTACACGCTTTGCGCTTGCAAAACTTGTATCTTACGCGTAATATAACATCTTGCTGTTTTTAATGGGCTTATGCCCTGGAATATAAGTTTTACGTATAGAGGAGTTCATCTTCATGGCAGTTAAAATTCGTCTTGCTCGTCACGGTTCAAAGAAGCGCCCATATTATCGCGTAGTTGTTGCCGATGCACGTTGCCCACGTGATGGCCGCTTTATTGACGAAGTTGGTCGTTACAATCCATGCACAGAACCTGCATTTGTATCCTTGGATATGGAAAAAATTGCAGACTGGACCGCTAAAGGCGCTCAACCAACAGACACTGTAGCGCGTTTGATTAAAGCCGCTGGCAAGGAAGACTAGTTATGTCTGATTTGGCCGAGAAAGTCTCTGGCCTCGTAGAAACGCTTGTTCTTCCGCTTGTTGATAACCCGGAAGAGTTGCAAATCAGCACATCAGAAGAAGCAAACGGTTCTATTTATGTAGAAATTACTTGCAATGAGGCAGATTCTGGCAAGATTATTGGTCGCCAGGGCAGAATTATAAAGGCAGTGCGTTCTCTTGCTCGCGCTGTTATTCCTGTAAGTTCGCACATAAACGTAGATGTAGAGCTTGCTAATTAAATGAGCACATGGGTTCAATGCGCATACTTGCGCGGGACTAAATCTTTAGATGGAAGGCTTATTGCGCAAAGCGCAGATGGTCTTCCATTTTTGTTGCACGAATGTTTGGAAGTATATTTTGTTCCGCCTGTTTTAGACGTGCCACGCCGCGCGCATGTGAGCGAAGTTGTTCCGGCGCTAAATGGTGACTATGTTGTCAGGTTTGAAGAAATCACATCAAAGAATATGGCACAGGCGCTTGTTGGTTGTTACTGTTTGTGTGAAAGTTCCCAGATAGAAGAATTTTTGCGAGATGCGGTTGAAGATTCTCTTCAAGATTATGTGGTGTTTTCTTTAGACGGAGCGCATATAGGAATATCTCTTGGCGTAGAAAATTTACCACAACAAAGTTTGCTGCATGTGAAAAAAGAAAACGGCAAAGAAGTGCTTATTCCTTATGTTGATGCTTTTATAGACGAAGTTAATCATGATACAAAAACAATCAGCATTGATGTGCCACCAGGACTATTAGAGCTAGAATATTAGGATCTATTCATGCTGATAAAAACAGCGTATCTTTGTTTTGAATGCAATGTAACCTCTAGGGTAGTTTTATGCTAATAGAAACTCTTTCAACTTTTCCAGAAATGTATGAATCTGTCATGGGCGCATCCATTATGGCTCGCGCACAGTCTAAAGGCCTCATGGAGTTCAAGGCATACAACTTGCGAGATTGGACACACGACAAGCATTGCACAACAGATGATGACCCATACGGTGGTGGCGATGGCTTAATTATGAAATGCGAGCCAATTTTTGAAGCGTACGAAGAAATTTGCAAGTTCAACTCAGTAAAACCATACACAATTTTTCTTACTCCGGCAGGCGCTCCGTTTACAGATAAAACAGCCACTGAGCTTTCGCATAAAGAGCGCTTGCTTTTTATTTGTGGCCACTACGAGGGAATAGATGAACGTGTCTATACTCTAGCAGATGCAAATATTTCGCTTGGTGACTACGTTTTGACTAGCGGGGAACTTGCATCTATGGTTGTAATTGATGCAGCTGTGCGAAAAATCCCAGGTGTTTTAGGCGCTGAGTGTGGCGCGCAAACAGAAAGCTTTGCAGATGGCCTTTTGGAGTACCCGCAATACACGCGCCCAGCAACCTTTAAGGATATGGAAGTGCCAGATGTACTTTTAAGCGGCGACCACGCTCGTATTGCAAAATGGAGACGCGAGATGAGTCTAAAAAGAACGCACGACCTGCGTCCAGACCTTCTAGATGCGGCTGATTTATCACCCGCTGATTGGGATTTTCTGCGAACTTTAGATATGCAAAAAAACGAACTAGCGCAATAGGGGTATCATTCAATTTCAACATTTTTTGCAAAAGAGAGGCGCGTAAACTCGTGAAAATGGGTGAACATTCAACCGAACAACAATCAAGCGTATCTAAATCGGTTTTACAATTAGTATTAATGGCTGCAGTAATCGTCACTTTGGCGTTTTTGCTGCGTACTTTTGTGTTTTCGCCTTATGAAATCCCGTCAAGCTCAATGGAAGAAACAATACAAATAGGCGATATTGTATTTTCTGAAAAAGTAAGCTACTACATTGGCGAACCTAAAGCAGGAGATATCGTTACTTTCATTGATCCAGAAAACGAAAACAGAACACTTATTAAACGCTGCATTGCAACGGAAGGCCAGGTTGTAGATTTACAAAACGGCGTGCTTTTAATTGATGGTGTTGCGCAAGATGAAGAATACACAAGCGGCAAGCCAAGCTATGAACTAAATGGATCTACTATTCAATTTCCATATACAGTTCCAGAAGGATATATTTGGGTTATGGGTGATAACCGCACAAATTCCAGTGACTCGCGCGCATTTGGTGCAGTTCCAATATCAAGTGTGACTGGAAGGGCGGCAATAATTTATTGGCCAATAAATAGGATTACGCTTTTGTAGCTGTAAGCGTTTTTGTAGTGGTGCACGTTTGCGACCGCGCTTTTATAGAAACGTGTAGTTCGCAATGTGCGTTAGCTCGTAGCGAGCGCAATATACATGAAGGAGAATTATGAGCAAGGAAGAACAAGCAAATAAACTAGCATCTGCGCCAAGTTTTCAAGATGTCATTATGAACTTGCAGCAGTTTTGGGCAAAGCAAGGCTGCGTTATTTTGCAACCGTATGATAACGAAGTTGGTGCAGGCACTTTTCACACGGCAACTACGCTTCGTGCGCTAGGACCAGGAGTATGGCGCACAGCCTATGTTCAACCTTGCCGTCGTCCAACAGATGGCCGCTATGGTGAAAACCCAAACCGCATGCAGCATTATTACCAGTTCCAGGTGCTAATTAAGCCTTCACCAGAGCGTTCGCAAGAACTTTACTTGGAAAGCCTTGAAGCTATAGGAATCAAAGTTGCAGAACATGACATTCGCTTTGTAGAAGACGACTGGGAAAGCCCAACGCTTGGTGCTTGGGGTCTTGGTTGGGAAGTGTGGATTGATGGTATGGAATGCACGCAGTTCACGTACTTCCAACAAGTTGGTGGATTTGAATGCAGCCCGGTTCCTGTTGAAATTACCTATGGCTTAGAGCGTCTTACAATGTATATTCAAGGAGTAGATTCTGTGTATGACATTGTTTGGAGCCGTTCAGAAGATGGCACAGTGTTTACTTATGGCGATGTATTCTTAGAAAACGAGCGCGAATTTTCTGCTTACAATTTTGAGGTTGCAGACACAGATTTGCTATTTGGCGAATTTGACCGTTACGAGGCAGAATGCAATCGTGTGCTAGCACAAGGTTTGCCGCTTCCTGCTTATGACTACGTTTTGAAATGTTCACATGCATTTAACTTGTTAGATGCCCGCGGTGTAATTTCTGCAACAGAGCGCATGGGTTATATTTTGCGTGTTCGTACAATTGCAAAGGCGTGTTGTGCAAGCTATTTGGAGCATGTTGTTGGAGTTTCACCAGATAACGATGAAGAGAAGGAGGCATAAAACATGTCTACGCAAACTCTTTGCTTTGAAATTGGAACAGAAGAACTTCCTGCGTTTGACTTACACAACGCAACACTCCAGTTAGAAAAACTTGCTGCTACATCTTTTGCTAATGCGGGTATAAGTTATGGTGAAATTTCTGTTTATTCAACACCACGCCGTTTGATTTTACTAGTTGGTGAAGTGCCAGAAACTACTCAGGCATTATATGAAACAATCAAAGGTCCTGCCGCAAGGATTGCGTTTGAC
>CAZRFO010000100.1:0-5602 GCA_964599515.1 uncultured Eggerthellaceae bacterium
ATACGGCGAAGATAAACCTGCAGCAGGTTTTGCATTCTACTTGGAACAAGCTCTTGCCGCACGTGAACTTCAACGTAATGCACAAGAACAAGAAGTCAAAGAGCGTCCTCTTCGCATTGCTGTTCCAAAGGGTTCGCTAAATCCAGATTCTATTGCGGCACTCCAACGTGCAGGCCTAGATACAACAGGTCTTGAAAACCCAGGGCGTTTACTTCGCATAGAAAACCCAGGTGTTGAATACATTATTGTGCGGCCATCGGATGCCCCTGTTTTTGTGTCGCTTGGAGCAGCTGACTGTGGAATTTGCGGGAAGGATTCGTTAATTGAGTCCGATGCCGATGTTGTTGAACTGGTGGATCTTACTTTTGGTGCGTGCCGCTTTGTTGTAGCAGAGCCTGAAAGTGCAACAGGCGTTGCGCAGGAGCGTTATCAGAAGTTGGGGTCGTTTCGCGTGGCTACGAAATATCCGCGCATCGCGCGAGACTTTTATGCAAAGCGTGGAATGCAAGTTGAAATTGTTAAACTTCAGGGAAATATTGAGCTTGCACCTCTTACTGGCATTGCCGAACGTATAATTGACATTACCGCAACTGGAACTACATTGCGGGAAAATAATTTGGTAATTGTTGATGAAGTGTGCGCATCTACTGCACGGTTTTTTAGCAATGTGGCTTCGTTTAGAACGGATGCGCGCGTTGCTGCACTGGCACGCGCGATGAGTGAAACTATAGGAGAAGCAACTGTGATTGCTGGTTCAAGCAACTAGCGATGCGAAAGTGCCTGTCATGAAAGCGCGAACGATGTGGCTGTGCATGGTGGGGTTGCACAAGATGAAAGCGCGCAAGAGTGAGCCGCGTCATATGGAGCCGCACAAGATGAAGGCGCGCAAGGTGAAACCGTGCGCGTTACGTGCGTTATTAATATAGGAGAATTTATGCGAAGGATTGTTTTACAAAAAGGTCAGCTTCTAAAAGAGCAAGACTTAACGCGAAAAGGTGCGTTTAATGCAAAAGCAATGGAGGCAGCAACGTCAATCATTGCAGATGTTCGTGCGCGAGGAGATGAAGCGCTTCGCGAATATACGGCAAAGTTTGACGGTGTGGAAGTAGAAAACTTTCGCGTGAGTCAAGATGCAATTGACGCTGCCGTTGCAACATGCGACCCAAAACTTGCACAATCACTTGAGCACGCGGCACAGCAAATTCGCGAATTTCACGAGCGTCAGGTTCATCAAAACTGGTTTGAAATGCGCGAAAACGGCGCACTTGTTGGAACAAAATACACACCGCTAGATTCCGTTGGCATTTATGTGCCAGGCGGACGCGCCTTGTATCCTTCTTCACTTTTAATGAACGCGCTGCCAGCAAGTGTTGCCGGTGTAAAGCGCATTGTGTGTTGCACCCCTCCCACAAAAGATGGCTCGCTTGATGGCGCAATTTTAAAGGCAGCGCAACTTTGCGGCATTTCTGAAATTTACACTGTTGGCGGCAGCCAGGCAATTGGAGCGCTTGCTTACGGCACAGAAAGCATAGCTCCAGTTTGCAAAGTTACAGGGCCGGGCAACGCATTTGTCGCTGCTGCCAAAAAGATAGTTTCTGGCGACTGCGGCATAGACATGATTGCAGGGCCTTCAGAGGTTTGCGTTGTTGCAGACCGCACGGCAGACCCATCTCTTGTTGCAATTGACCTGATGGCGCAGGCAGAACATGACCCGCTTGCAAGTTGTTATTTGGTTGCTTTTGACGAGTCTTATGTAGATGAAGTAGAAGCTTGCATTGAAAAGTTCATCGCGCAAAGTCCGCGCGCAGAAATCACGAGCGCATCTCTTGCAGATAACGGAATTGTTGTTGTATGCCCAGACATGAATGCTGCAATTGAAGCCGTCAATGTGATTGCACCAGAGCATTTGGAGCTGCATTTTGATGGCGCAATGGATGAACTTGGCAAGGTGCGAAATGCAGGAGCAATCTTTGTTGGGCACTGGACAGCAGAGGCTGTTGGGGACTATGTTGCAGGTCCAAACCACACGCTTCCAACTGGCGGTACGGCTCGTTTTTCAAGCCCGCTTTCTGTGGACGACTTCGTGAAAAAGTCCAGCGTCATTTGCTATTCGCCAGAGGCGCTTGCCTATGACGCAGATGCAGTTGCAACTATTGCGCATCATGAAGGGCTTTGGGCGCATGCTAGAAGCGTTGAGTTGCGCGCAGAAAAGCTTAAAGCTTAAAACTTAAAGCTTAAGGCGAAGGCGGTTGGTTGAGCAAAACCCTTTGACTTGGTATGTGAAATGGAACGGGAATCTTAATGAAAAACGTTGTTGCGTCGGCTCCGCAGCTTGCAAAGTTAGAGCCTTATGACCCAAAATATCTTCCAGCGCAGGTTATGATTTCTGCAAACGAAAGCCCATATGATGTGCCAGATTTTTTGCGAGAAGAAATTTCATCAGCGCTTGCAGCGTTGCCTTTTAACAGATAACCAGACCCATTGGCAAATGAGCTGCGCGATATGGTTGCCCAAGCAAACGGGCTTACCCGAGAGCAAGTAATCTTTGGCAACGGCGGTGATGAGCTGCTGTTCAACTTGGCGCTTGCATGGCGTGGCGCAGGGAGAAAAATGCTAAACATAACGCCAACGTTTTCTGTTTATGCGTTCAATGCTACGCTAAATAATACAGAAGTTGTTGAAATACCTAGGCGTGAAGACTTGTCAATTGATGAAGACGCGGTTGTTACGCGCGTGTCCCAAGGAGACATTTTTTATGTTGTGATTACCAGCCCCAATAATCCCACAGGCGCACTTGCAAGCGATGCCTTCATTGAACGGGTGCTAAATGCAAGTGATGCGCTTGTGTTGGTAGATGAAGCTTATGGAGAATTTCCTAACCATAGCGTGGTGCCACTTCTAGAAAACCACGAAAACTTGCTTATCTTGCGCACATTTTCTAAGGCATATTCGTTTGCTGGCGGAAGACTTGGATACTTTCTTGGAAACGCAAGTGTAATTCGTGAATTTGCAAAGTTTCGCCAGCCGTATTCGGTTGATGCAATTTCGCAAACAATTGGAAAAGTGCTTTATTCGCACAGAGATTACTTTATGGAAAAAGCAGCGCAAATCATGCAAGAACAAAAACGCGTGATGGCTGCGTTGCGTGAGATACCCGGAATTGATCGCGTGTATCCAAGTGATGCAAACTTTATCTTGATTAAGGTGCCAAACGCTGGATGCGTATGGCAAAACTTATACGAAAACGGAGTGCTTGTGCGCGATTTTTCCCATACGCCAGGCATTGAAAATTGCCTTCGCGTTTCTATTGGAACGCCAGAAGAAAACAATTTGTTTTTGAGCGCGCTTTCGCGTGTTCTTGACGCAAACTAGGAGGATAAAATGGCTGGTCAACGCACGGCTGAAATAGCGCGTAAGACAAAAGAAACAGACATCCAAATTAAACTTGACCTGGATGGCACTGGCAAAACGGAAATTGATACTGGTGTGCCGTTTTTTGATCACATGCTTGACGCTTTTGGGCGCCACGGGCTTTTTGATTTGAGCGTGCACTGCAAAGGCGACATTGAAGTTGACGCGCACCATAGCGTTGAAGATTGCGGTATTGTGCTAGGACAGGCTATTGCGCAGGCGCTGGGAGACAAGCGTGGAATCACCCGCTACGCAAGCATTGCTCTTCCTATGGATGAAACTCTTGTCCTGGCTGCAATAGATATTTCTGGGCGCGGTGCATGCTATGCAAACTTAAATATTCCTGCAGAACAAGTTGGTAATTTTGACACAGAACTAGGGCTTGAGTTTTTCATAGCGCTTGCAACAAATGCCGGCATTACGCTTCACATTCAGCAACTTGCTGGGGTAAATTCACACCACATTTTAGAAGCAAGCTTTAAGGCTGTTGCTCGTGCGTTAAGTGCTGCTGTGGCAATTGACCCGCGCATTGAAGGCGTACTTCCTTCAACAAAAGGCGCCTTGTGATGGTGACTTTTGTGCTGGAGGGCGCGCTGTACGGCGCGCTGTAGTGATGGATTTCGTGCGAAAGAGTGCGCTGTAATGATTGCATTAATAGACTGCAAATATGGCAAGGCAGTGACGATGTTAGCGAAAGGTGCGCTGCAATGATTGCGCTCATAGATTACAAATGTGGCAATATCAGAAGCGTTGAAAAGGCGCTGCTTGCCGCTGGCGCACATGTGCAGGTAACAAGTAATGCACAAGAGATTGCACATGCTTCAAGTTTGGTGCTTCCGGGCGTTGGTGCATTTGCAGATGCTTCCGCAAGTTTGAATGAACTTGGTCTTGCAGGCGTTATTCGTGAGCGCATTTTGGATGGCGTGCCATTTTTGGGAATATGTTTGGGGATGCATCTTTTGTTTGAGAGTGGCACTGAATGTCCTGATGGAGCGCCGCTTCCAAGCGGCTTAGGCATTATCAAAGGCGTTGTGGATAAGCTCCAACAAAAAGACGCGCAAGGTACACTTTATAAGATTCCACATGTTGGCTGGAATGCTGTTACGTATAAAGATGACTCTCTTTTCAGCAACATTCCACAAGATGAATATTTTTACTTCACGCACAGTTACGCTGTGCCAGAAAGCACGTGTACGCTTGCGACCACTACGCATAGCAGTACTTTTCCGTGCGCTGTTAAATATGGCGAATGTGCCTATGGTGTGCAATTTCACCCAGAAAAGAGCTCGGACGCTGGAATGATTTTGCTGCGCAATTTTGTAAATTTGGCCAAGGAATGCTAAATGGAACGCAGCTGGCGTTTCATTGGATAGTTTCAGTTTTACCTGCTAAAAGGGGCTTATATGTATTTACTTCCTGCAGTTGATATTTTAGATGGACGCGCTGTTCGTCTTTCAAAAGGTGATTACAATGCTGTTACCGTGTATAACGAAAGTCCAGTTGAGCAAGCTAAAATATTTGAACAACAGGGCGCTACATGGCTTCATGTTGTT
This sequence comes from uncultured Eggerthellaceae bacterium, assembly GCA_964599515.1. Classification (GTDB taxonomy): domain Bacteria; phylum Actinomycetota; class Coriobacteriia; order Coriobacteriales; family Eggerthellaceae; genus CAKUOV01. Next base: position 4,965 of record CAZRFO010000100.1, read on the forward strand.
GACTTGAATGGTGCCAAAAGTGGTGTGCCGGAAAATGCGGAAATCATAGAGCGTATTTTGAAAAACACGCATCTCAAAGTTGAAGTTGGCGGCGGCCTGCGCAGTATGGAAGCGCTTGAGCGGCTCTATCAAGCTGGCGTTACTCGTATGGTTTTAGGTACCGCCCTTGTGAAAGACCCAGAATTTGCGCAGGCTGCAATAGAAAAATATGGAAGCATGTTAACTGCAGGCATAGACGCAAAATCAGGGGAAGTTGCCATATCTGGCTGGATTGAAGGCAGTGGAATTGCCGCAACGGAGTTGGCGGCGAGCATGGCAAACCTAGGTTACAAGCATCTTGTTTACACAGATATCGCGCGCGATGGTATGCAAACAGGACTTGACGCTGCTGCCTACGAAAAAATGGCTAAAGCGTTTGGTAATCCTGTTATTGCAAGCGGTGGAGTTGCAAGTACAGCAGACATTCGTGCACTTTCTAGCGTTGCTGGATATATTGAAGGCGTGATTACTGGGCGAGCAATTTACGAAGGAAGCCTAAAACTAGAAGAAGGCGTAGCCGAATGCGCCACAGTCACTAGTGAGTGGAAAACTGCGCACGAAGACACGCAAGAACGTGCCTTCGAAGGTGCCACTAAAGA
>CAZRFO010000101.1:0-5520 GCA_964599515.1 uncultured Eggerthellaceae bacterium
AACGGACAACTATTCATTTTATAGTAGTGCAAAAGAGCATGAATTTGCGCTTCCAAAAAAGATCCAGGCGCTTGTATACGCACAAATTGCACGCCGTGAACTTGGTAAAACCCCAGTTGGAGCGCTATATATTGGCTACGACAATCCAAAGGGTGCTGCAGGTCTGTACAACCCACAGTATTTATGCGAAGAAGATGTGTGCGGTGCAGCTAAAAATAAAAACGCAAGCGAAGATTTTCTTAGCTTTCTAGATAAGGTTGAAGAAGAAATTGCGCAGCGGCTGCGAGCATTATCAACCGGTGCAATTGCGCCTTTACCGCGAGACGCTGAAGTATGCGAATTCTGTAACATTGTAACTTGCACTACGCGTGAAGGATTTAATGAAGAAGGTGCAGCAGATGAGTAATACGCCTGAACAAGATGCATGTATTAACCAGCTAGATGGGCCAATTGATGTTTCTGCTGGTGCAGGAAGTGGGAAAACTTATACGCTTACTCAGCGCATTGCTGCGGCTTTGTCTAACCCAGAAAGTGGAGTTGAAAGTATCAGCCAGGTTTGCGCAATCACATTCACCAAGAAGGCAGCAACAGAACTTAAAAGCAGAGTCCGCGCGCTTCTTCGCGAACGTGGTCTTTTTGAAGAAGCTCTTAAGGTTGACGATGCCTGGATTTCAACAATACATGGCATGTGTTCGCGCATTTTGAAAGCATCTGCCCTTGAACTTGGAATAGACCCAGAGTTTCGTTTGGACGAGGGCCAAGAAATAAAACAATTGAGGAATTCTGCTATAGAGCAAGCGTTGCAAATTTGCTTGGAAGAAGATTCCCCAATTGCTGCAACAGTGCGCGAAATGGTGGTGCAATTTGGAGCAAGAAAATCAAAGTACGCTTTTGAAGACAACTCTTTGAATGGCAAAATCTCTACTTTAATGTACAAAGCAAACGAATTGCCTGGCGGTTTTGATGACATTAATTTAATAGTAGGAACGCAACGTGGTTCTTGTGATATGCGCGTGCTATACGAAGAAACGCTTAATTTACAGCAAGTTTTTGCTGAAGCTAATCAAACTGCAACAATGCAAAAAAACTCATACAGATGTGAAGCAAATATTGCAAACTTTGAAAAATACTTCAATGAAGGAGACACCTCTGCCGAAGCTAAAATTGCATGTTTAAGTTTGCTTGAACATTTTAATAAGCAGTGCGCAGGTGACATTAAAGATGCTATAGGTGTCTATGAAGAACTGCTTGCAAAAGCGCAGTTAGAATTGATTTCTGGATATTCAGAAACATATATGGAAGCCTTAATTAAGCTTGCCAGATTGGCAGATGCTTTGTTTTCCAAAAATAAAAGACAGCATTCACTTGTAGATAATAGCGACCTAATAAGGCAAACCTATTTTGCACTTCAAAGACCAACGATACTCTCAAAATACAAAGACCGTTTTCGCATGGTTATGGTTGATGAATTCCAGGACACGGATGCTTTGCAACTTGCTATTGTAGATTTGCTATGCGGAGAAGGTCGCAAATATCTTTGTACTGTTGGCGATGCCCAGCAAAGCATTTATGCGTTTCGTGGTGCAGACGTTGACACATACAGAAGCTATCGTGCAAGTTACAACACGCCAGAACTTGAGAAAAATAAACTCTTCCTTACTAAAAACTTCAGAAGCCACCCGGATGTTTTAGCGTTTGTGAAACAAGTTTGCGCTAAGCCAGCCGTTTTTGGGTCTGAGTTTCTAGATTTATCTGCAGGACGAAAAGAATTTGTAGAAATGAGTGCACCGCGAGTACAGGTTGGAATATCGCTGGGGAAGAACGTAGAAGAACAACTTAGCGGCGTAATCCAAGATGTAGTTGAATACTTTACGCAAATGAAAGCACAAGGCTATGCGCTTTCCGATATGGCGCTTCTTATGGGAAAGATGACGAATGCGCAGTTGTTTGCATCTGCCTTGCAAAAAGCTGGATTTGAGTGTGTTATTACAGGTGGCACGCAATTTGCAAACGCCAAAGAGGCAATCGTGGTTGCAGCACTAGGGCGCGCGCTTACAAATCCAAAAGACACCGATGCGTTGGTGAAAGTTTTAACTGGCCAGCTTTTTAGATTTACTCCGGCGGATTTGCTGTGTTTTGCTACTAAACAAGATGAAAATTCCGAGTTGTCGCGCTTAAACATTGGCAAGGGTTTAGCAAGCGTCATTTATGGGATAAAAGAAGAAAATGAAATTCACGCGCTTGCGCCTAACGGGCAAGTAATACCAGATGATGTGTGTCATGCTTTGCTGCTTATTAACAAGGCACACAAACTTGTTAGAACACATTCGCTTTCTGTTGCAATAGACCAAGTGCTCAAAGACAGCGGTTGGTTAGGAGAAATGCAAGAAGCAGGGCCAGAGGGAAGCGCAAGCATTGGCAACGCATATAAAGCTGTTCGCATTGTGCGTGAAATAGAAAAAGACACAACAAGTGGGCCGTTATCTGCGGCGTTGGTGTTCCAAAACATGATAGATGGGGGCATTCGCGAAGCTCCAGGTGCTCTAAATATTGAAAAGCAAGAGAGCGTCTCAATTATGACTATTCACATGTCAAAGGGTTTGGAATTTCCTGTTGTGGCTGTTGTTGACTTCGATAAAAAAATTGACATGCAAACTGGTCTTGTGTGCCAAAAGCTTGAAGGCAAACAATTTGCGTTTTTGGATTTAAGAAAAATTAAATGCGGCGACAAAGAGATGGGATTTAAAGCTGACCAACTTGTTAATTCTGTCGATTGCGCAAATACGATAAGCGAACTTAAAAATTTGAGCGCCTTCGAGCAAAAAGTAGCACTAGAAAAGCGCAACAAAGAGTGCGCAATTCAAGAGAATCAGCGCCTATTCTATGTTGCAGCAACGCGTGCAGAACAAGCTTTAGGCATATTTGCCGGTGGAAAAAAGTCAAAAAACAAATTTACTTTTGGGCTAATGACAGAAGCGGTTGTTCATGCGTTTTTTGCAGAAGATGAAGTAACAGAAGGCAATACTGTGTTTACGCTTGAGTCCGGAGCCGCAATGCCGTTTTCAATACGCGCTGCTGCGGCAAATGACACTGGTAGTGCTGTGCCTTGTTCTGATGTGTCCGGGAATGCAGAAAGTGAAGTTTGCACAACTGATACAGCTGGAACAGACGCGCTAAGTGAAATGCAGTGCGAAAAGGCCAATGAACCATATGCTACTCGCGTTTTGCCAATTATTGATGAGGTAAAACCTGCTTATGCGCGCCATATGGAAAATTCATATGAGTCAAATTTATTTTCGTACAGCGCTATAACTCATGAGGTTGGGGAAGATACACGCAGTAAATTAAGTATGCTGGCGAATGCAAAAACTTGCGCCGTAGATTTATCTCATATGAAAAGTGAGGATGTTTGCGTAGCCGTGCGTAATCAAGCTGTAGCTGCGACTGAGGACGTGCCATTTGTAAGAAGACAAACGCACACTATTGAAGATGATGACATTGACGTTGCAACGCCTGCATTTACACATCTTGCAGATAGCGACAAGGCAACAGACTTTGGCTCTGCCTTGCATCGTTTGTGCCAACTGGCTGCTGTTCGCGGGAAGCAAGCTGCACGCAACGCCGTCCATTCATTGGTACAAACTTATGGTGTCAAAGACGAAGAGCGTCTTGTGCGTGCGCTTGATAGGTGGCTTAAATCAAGCGTTGCGCAGCGCGCATATGATATGCCGCACATTTATGCCGAGCATCCGTTTTGTGTAAATGTTGGAACGCATGTGATGCAAGGTGAAATTGACCTTTTGTGCGTGGATGATGTTGGTGCGCAAAACAACGAAAAGCATGCCTTTGTTGTTGACTATAAAACTGGAGGCCACGCAAATGAAACAGCAGAACAGCTATGCAACAAGCACGTTTTACAAGCGGCGTGCTATGCATACGCACTGCTCAAGGATGGTTTCACAAAAATAGATTTTGCCTTTGCTCGTGTTGAACAAGATGACCCAACTGGCAGCGATTCACTGCAAAGTGTGACTTATCATTTTGGCGCAGAAAACCTACGTGAAATTGAAGAAACCCTGAAGTCTATCGTTGGCTAAAATATTAGCCAAGCTTGCTTGACTTTTTTATCTTTTCAGATATCATGTTGTCCACATTAGCTAATATATTAGCTAAACGCAGTTTAAATGTAACACCAAAACTAATATAAACGTAGCAAAGGCTAATATATTGGCTAATGTTCTTGACACTAAAGAGTCGGCTCATTACGCCCTTGCCAAAGATGAAAAGTCCCACACAGGCGGGACGCAGGCTGCAAGCTTGATAGCCAAACAGCTTTCTCTTCGACTAAAGGCGCGTCGTAAAGCTATGCGCTTGTCTCAGTCAGACCTTGCGCAACGCTCCGGTGTAAGCCTTGGTTCTTTGAAGCGCTTTGAACATGATTCCCTGATTTCACTTGACTCTCTTATTCGCATAAGCGTGGCACTAGATTGCCAAGAAGAATTGCAAACGCTCTTTTCCGGGAAAAAGGAAGACGCCGCAGCTAAAGCGGCATCTATCCAAGAAATTGTTGCAAAAAGTCATAAGTTACTGGACCAGATATCTGAGAACGTGTCTGAACGGGCTATTTGACGCTGTGAGAACCACGCTCGCTCGCACGCGGCGCAATTAGGCCGCTTAGCGGCTTCGTCAGAACCTCTCGCGCCAACTAGCTCCGTTGATACACGTTCTATTGTAAGTAGGAGCTCGGGAAACTTCGCGTACATGCCTTGCCGCCATTGCTTGGAGATTTATTTCCTTAGATATGCTCTAAGCTTTGTTCAACTATTTTTTTCTTCACCCAGAATTCTTTTGTGAATAGCAAAGAGACAATTAATCCAATTGCAGCGACAATTGTTGCAACAAATATAGCCTGGGAAAATCCAAGTGCTTCTGCCATTTCGTATGCAGTTCCTGCAGACATTTGAACATTTGCCTGAGCATTCATAATTCCAACAAAAAGCGAAGGTCCTAAAGCTCCAGCCGCCATAACAAAAACGCTTGCTAAAGATGCACCAGAAGGCTGCATTTTTTTATCTAATTTGCTTAAGGCATGAGTCTGAGCTGGCGCAACGAATAACCCAAGGCCAAAAAATACAACACAAGAGCTCAATAGAATAACCAACTCGTTCATTGTTGTGCTTAGCGTAAAAATTCCTATCATGCCAACGACTGTTACAACAAATCCGACTGGCACAAGCGGCCACACACCGTATTTGTCCATGACCTTACCAGCAATTAGTGCAGATGCGGAATTGATAAGAATTGGAATAAGAATAAAAATTCCCACAAGCATGGCACTTAAATACAGAGGCCCTTGATAATAGAGTGGTAAAAGAACGCTTAAGGAAAACGATATCATCATTTCTACAATGCTTATGATGCTATAGAGTAAATAAGTGCTGTTGAAGAGTGGTTTTACGTCCAAAAATGGCTGTTCAAGTTTAAGTTGGCGTTTTGCGAAAAGTATCAAAATTATACACC
>CAZRFO010000102.1:0-2454 GCA_964599515.1 uncultured Eggerthellaceae bacterium
ACATTCGAAATAGAACACGCAACATGCTGAGCCCGCCACCCCAGCCAAAAGATTAACTTTGCCGCCATTGCCTCACACGCGACATGCTCACTTCAGGTCACTTCGCCAACTTTATCTTAATTGTGCAAGTTAACAAGGCTTAACGCATTTGAAACACGGTTTTACAACTACGAAATTTTTTGGAAATGTTTCCGGCGTACCTTGTAAGCGCAAACTAAAAATACTGTAGCCAAAGGAGGCACCGCACATGAGCAATGTTCCAGAAATTTACGGATCTGCGGTTTTTAACGAACATGTGATGAAGGAAAGGCTGCCAAAGAATACCTATAAGCAGCTGATGAAAACCTTGCATGAAGGCGAGCCGCTTGACATTGAGGTGGCAAATGTTGTTGCGCATGCCATGAAGGAGTGGGCAATCGAAAAGGGTGCCACGCACTACACGCACTGGTTTCAGCCGTTAACTGGCATAACTTCCGAAAAGCACGACGGCTTTGTAGACCCGCAGCCCGATGGCACGGCAATCATGAGTTTTTCTGGCAAAGAGCTCATTCAGGGTGAGCCGGACGCATCAAGTTTTCCAAGCGGTGGCTTGCGTGCAACGTTTGAGGCTCGCGGATATACTGCGTGGGACCCAACTTCTTACGCGTTCATCAAAGATGAAGTGTTGTGCATCCCTACGGCATTTTGCAGCTACACTGGAGAAGCGCTTGATGAAAAAACGCCTCTGTTGCGTTCCATGAAAGCAATTGATGAACAGGCAAATCGTGCGCTTGCGTGCTTTGGCGAAGAAAAGCAACGTGTTGTAACAACCGTTGGTGCAGAACAGGAATACTTCCTAATTTCTGAAGAACAGTACGAACAGCGTACAGACCTCATTTTGACTGGACGTACTTTGTTTGGATATTCGCCTTGCAAGGGGCAAGAGTTGGAAGAGCATTACTTTGGAGCCATTCGCCCAACTGTAAATGAATTCATGAAGGAACTTGATGACGAGCTTTGGGCACTTGGCGTTTCTGCAAAGACTAAGCATAACGAAGTTGCTCCTGCTCAGCATGAGCTTGCGCCAATTTTTGAGGAAGCCAACCGCGCAATTGATGAAAACCTTCTTACAATGGAAAAGATGCGCTTGTTGGCTAGCCATCATGGGCTTGTTTGCCTGCAGCATGAAAAGCCGTTTGAAGGCATTAATGGTAGTGGTAAGCATAATAACTGGTCAATTTCTGCTGGGCACAAAAACTTGCTTGACCCAGGCAATAACCCTCAAGACAACTTGCGTTTCTTGGTATTTTTGGCTTGTGTTGTACAGGCGATTGATGATTATCAAGAGTTGCTGCGCATGACAGTTGCAAGTGCCGGAAACGACCATCGTCTTGGCGCAAATGAAGCTCCACCAGCAATTATTTCCATTTTCTTAGGCGACGAACTTGACGCAATTGTTAACGCTATCATCAGCGGCAAAGAGTACACTGGAACTGCACAAACAATGATGGACTTGGGCGTTGACGTGCTTCCAAACTTTGTGAAAGACTCAACCGACCGCAACCGTACAAGCCCGTTTGCTTTCACTGGCAACAAGTTTGAGTTCCGCATGCCTGGTTCTGCCATGAATCTTTCAGACGCAAACACGGTGCTTAATACTGCAATGTCAAAGAGCCTAAAGGAATTTGCCGACGCAATGGAAGGCTTAAGTGGCGAAGAATTTGAGCAGGCAGCATTCGCATACGTTAAGAAAACCTTGACCGACCACCAGCGCATCATCTTTAACGGCAACGGATATTCCGCAGAATGGGAAGAAGAGGCAGCGCGCCGTGGTCTTGCAAACAACAAAAACACCGCCGATGCTCTTCCGTGCTTTGTTTCTCCTAAGAGCATTGCTCTGTTTGAAGAATTTGGTGTGCTTTCTGAAGCCGAAGTGCGCAGCCGCTATGAGGTAAAACTTGAAACGTATTGCAAGCTTATCAACATTGAGGCTCGCGTTATGCGTAGAATGCTTCGCCGTCAATATTTGCCTGCTATCAGCGCATATGCTGCAAAAGTTGCAGACCATGTTACATCAATTAAAGCAGCTATGCCATCACTTAGCACGCAAACGCAAGAAGATCATTTGTCGCTAATTCAAAAAGGCCTTGATGCAACATATGCAGCATATGAGGCTTTGGCAGCAAAGCATAAAGAGATTGTGTTGATTGAAGATGCACAAGAAGCCGCAAACGCGTACGCGCACGAGCTTGTTCCGTTGATGGAGGCGGCGCGTGCAGAAGTTGACAGACTTGAAATTTTGGTTCCTTCGTCCGATTGGCCAGTACCGTCATACAACAAGATTTTGTTTTACGCGTAAGATATACATGAACAAAGATTTGAGGCGCTTCATTTATTGGAGCGCCTTTTGCGTGCGAAGGATTGTTGCGCGGTGCGACGCGGCGGCGCGGCCGAGTGCGATTGGGCTGGCGGCTG
>CAZRFO010000102.1:2554-5493 GCA_964599515.1 uncultured Eggerthellaceae bacterium
ATTGTTGCGCGGTGCGACGCGGCGGCGCGGCCGAGTGCGATTGGGCTGGCGGCTGGGAACGCCGCGGTGGGGCGCGCGGTGATAAAAACGCCCAAACGCCTTCGCCAGATTGAACTTGAAACAAAAAGGAAAGGATTGCTCTGTTGTGAGTACTCTTCATGAAGAATGTGGCGTTTTTGGAATTTACACGCCAGTTGAAGCGCCGCTTAGCGACTACGTTTTTGCCGGGCTTACTGCCTTGCAGCACCGCGGGCAAGAATCGTGCGGAATGGTGATTGACAAAGACGGGCTATTTTCTGTTCACAAGGGAATTGGCCTGGTCAATGACGTGTTTCCGCCAGAAATTTTGCAGCAACTTGGCAGCGGATCCATTGCGGTTGGGCACACTCGTTACGGCACCACAGGCGGAAACGAGATTTCCAACGTGCAACCAATTGTCGTAAATCACATGAAGGGGCATACCGCCCTTGCCCATAACGGCAACCTTACCAATGCGTTAGAACTGCGAAGCGAACTTGAACAAGCTGGTTCAATTTTTCACACTACCGCAGATACAGAGGTAATTTCATACATTATCACGCGTGAACGCCTGAGCGCAGGCTCTATTGAAGAAGCTGCAAGCCGCGCGATGGACAAAATCCAAGGCGCGTATTCCCTGGTCATAATGTCACCAACAAAACTGGTGGCGGTGCGCGACAAGCTTGGGTTCAGGCCGTTGTGCTATGGCGAACTCCCCGAAGGCGGGTATGTTGTTGCATCGGAAAGCTGTGCGCTTGATGCCGTTGGCGCCGCATATGTGCGTGAAATTGCGCCTGGTGAAATAGTGGTTTTTGACAAGAGCGGCGTGCGGTCTTTGACGGAGCACTGTGGCGAGCGTCCTCGCGCGTTTTGCGTGTTTGAGGCTGTGTATTTTGCGCGACCGGATTCAATTCTAGATGGCGTTACTGTACATGAAGCGCGCGTGCGCGCAGGTGAGCTGCTGGCGCAAGAATGCCCAGCTGAAGCCGATGTTGTAATTGGTGTGCCGGATTCTGGGCTTGATGCTGCGTTGGGTTATTCGCGTGCTTCTGGTATACCTTATGAAATTGGTTTCGTGAAAAACAAATACATTGCGCGCACGTTCATTGCACCTGGGCAAGGAAACCGCGAAAAGAAAGTGAACCTGAAGCTAAATCCAGTTTCCAGCTCTGTTGCAGGCAAGCGCGTTGTTTTAATTGATGACTCCATCGTGCGTGGCACAACATCGCGCCGCATTGTAAAAAACCTACGCGATGCCGGTGCAACGGAAATTCATTTGCGAAGTTCTGCACCTGCGTTTTTGAACCCATGCTATTACGGAACCGATGTTGATTCTCGCGAAAATTTAATAGCCGTTGGACGCACAAACGAAGAGATTGCAAACGCCATTGGCGCAGATAGCGTAGGGTATTTGAGCGTTGATTCTGTGCGTCGTCTTCTTGGAAATTGCCCAGAAAACGGATACTGCACGGCATGCTTTGATGGCAACTATCCAACGCCTGAACCTACAGATACTCGTAAGTATCGTTTCTGCAGCAGCATTTCTGTGTAGCCAACAACAGTACAGCATTTCGTCACTTTCCCTGCTAATAGCACTTGCTTGCAGGGTATCTTCTGGCACACTCTTAACAAACATGAAACGTTGTGTACACAAAAGCGCAAATTGCAATCAATAGACTAACAATGAATAAAAATGTAGTGAGTTAAGACTGCATTGCGTTACCAGTTTAGTAGCTGGCTGCTTGTTAGCTAGAATAAGCAAAAACACGAAAAGCTAAACATTGTTAGTAGGAGCAAATAGATGGAGCAAGAGACGCTGTACGACCAAAGCTTTGAACATGATTCATGTGGCATTGGTGGCGTAGTAAACATTAAAGGCGTGCGTAACCATCAATGTGTAAGCGATGCCTTAAGTATTGTTGAAAAGTTGGAACATCGCGCAGGAAAAGATGCAACTGGCGAAACCGGCGATGGGGTTGGCATTATTTTACAAGTTCCAACGGCGTTTTTGCGTGAAGCCGTAGTTGAAGAAGGCTTGATTGACAGCATCGCCGCAAACCCCTCAACCTGGGAAAATGGCGATCTTGGCGTTGGCATGTTCTTTTTCCCGCAAGATAAAAATGAACGCGCGTTGCTCATGCATCGAGTAGAGGCAATTTGCAAGCATCGCGAAATTCCGTTTATCTGCTGGCGTCTAGTACCTGTAAACCCAGATGTGCTTGGCAAAAAAGCACGTGACTGCATGCCGTGCATTTATCAGGCTTTGGTCGCACGCCCAGCAAATGTAGAAGCAGGCATTGCATTTGACCGGATGCTTTACCTTGTGCGCCGCGAGTTTGAACAAAGCGCAAAAGGCTGCTACGTTGCAAGCTTTAGCAGCCGCACCGTGGTATACAAAGGCATGTTTTTGGTTAAGCAATTGCGCCAGTTCTACCTGGACTTACAAGATGAGCGCTGTACCAGCGCCATCGCGCTTGTGCACAGCAGGTTTTCAACTAACACTAACCCAAGTTGGGAGCGCGCGCATCCAAACCGCGTTCTGTTACACAACGGGGAAATCAATACTATACGCGGCAACCTTGACCGCATGAATGCACGCGAAGAAACAATGAGCAGCCCTGCATTTGATGGAGAAATGAACTGTGTTTTGCCAGTTATTGCAGCTGCAGGTTCAGACAGTGCAATGCTTGACAACACGCTTGAATTCCTCATGTTTAGTGGCATTGAACTTCCAAAAGCTGTAATGATGCTTGTGCCAGAGCCATGGAGCAAAAATACAAACATCAGTCCTGCTCAGCGCAGCATGTTTCACTATTACGCAACCATGATGGAGCCATGGGATGGCCCAGCTGCGCTGCTTTTCACAGACGGCGAAGTTATGGGTGCTGCCCTAGACCGCAACGGATTGCGTCCGGCGCGCT
>CAZRFO010000103.1:0-5462 GCA_964599515.1 uncultured Eggerthellaceae bacterium
TAGATAGCCCATCAAGCCCCAGCCATACATTTGCCAAGGAGTCCATGCGCCTTGCCCAAAGAAAAAGTTAGAAATTAATGCAGCAAGTGCGCCAACCATAAATCCGCTGCGCCTTCCAAAAACTGCGCCAGCAATAATTGTGATGGCGGAAACAGGTTTTACATCTGGGAAAGGAGCAAACAAAATCCTGCCCGCAACTGCAACCGCCGCCAAAACAACAGTTGGCATTAGTTGGTTTAGTTGAGGTCTGCCAGCTTCAAAAGATGCAAAAAACACAAGCAAGCAAAGCGCACAAGCTAGCGCTGTTAATAGCGCTGCTTGAGAAACTTGCGTATAGGCTGCAACAATAAGCACCAAAGGCACAGCAATTAGCGCTGGTAGTTCAAGTGCGCGCAAGGTTGTTGTATGTTGTTTAGGCGTTGACATTATTTATGTTCCACACCGCATTCGCCATTGCTGATATTTGCACCACGCCCGCGCGACTCTTGTTGTTGCACCCAGAGTTCCAAAAATTCGCTTGACAATGGTTTGTAAAACAAATTGTCATTAAAAAATTGCGCAGGCGACTCTTTGCAAGCTACTTGTCCATCAAAAAGCATGGCTATCTCATCTGCTAAAACAAGCGAAAACTCCAAATCATGCGTTGCAATCACAATACTTGTACCGCGCTGCTTTTCTTCAGCCAAAGCGTTTGCAAGTTCCAACTTGGCGGATGCATCTAAGCCCTTTGTTGGCTCGTCAATCAATAGCAATGCAGGCTTTGTAAGCAATAGTTTTGCTAAAGCTAGCATTTGTTGCTGCCCGCCAGATAAATCATACGGATGCAGCCCAGCAAGATAAACTTCTTCCAAATGAAAGCGCCTTACAACTGCACCTATATCCTCTTGCGAATACCCGGCGCTTGCCTGCCAGGCTTTTAATTCTTCCTCCACAGTATCGCATGCAAAGAGCGCCTTTGGGTCTTGCGGCAAAAGCGCCTGCTTTTGCTTGTACTTGTTTACGATTTTCCCGCGCGATTCTTTCAAAATTCCAGCAGCAGCCGCAAGCAATGTTGACTTCCCGCTGCCATTTCCGCCTACGATTGCGCACGCTTTTCCCTGTTCAAGTGTGAAATCAAGCCCTCGCAACACAAAAGGAGCGTTGCGTTCGTATGCCACCCAGCAATCTTTCACGCAAACCGCTATTTCACTAGCTTCAACGTTTTTAGCTGGCGAAGGCACTTGCAACAAAGAAAGTGCCTTGGATAAAGCATTACCTTGGCCTGTTGAATAAACTTTTTCACGCTTGTGTATTTCTCCACTTTCAAGCACGGCTTCACATGTGGCATATTCCCTGGCATATTCTGGTTCATGCGTTGCCATAACAATTGTGATTCCAAGTTCTTTGTTTAGGCGAAAAAGCTCGTGCAGGAAATTGTATTTTGCCACTGGGTCAAGCTGGGCCGTTGGTTCATCTAGCAACAAAATCTTTGGCTGAAGCGCAAGTATGCTTGCTAGATTTACAAGCTGCTTTTGTCCACCAGAAAGTTCATCTGTTTTCGCATCAATCCAGGTAGTAATTCCAAAAAAATGGGCAACTTCTGCCACGCGTCTGCGCATGAGTGCTTGCACAACTCCAGCGCTTTCTAAACCAAAAGCAAGTTCATGCCAGACTGTGTCGCAAACAATTTGCGTTTCCGGGTTTTGGAACACAAATCCAATATCTGTTTGCGAAATTCCTTGTTCTAGGGCATGGCCAAATATCTCTATTGAGCCGTTTCTGTTTCCAACTGGTGCAATTTCTGGCTTCAAACATCGCAATAGCGTTGTTTTGCCGCTTCCCGTTGCGCCTGTTAAAAGGACAAATTCGCCAGATTGTACTTCAAAATTTATTGGACCAATGCAAACTGACGCGCCATTGTAAGAAAACGTAAAATTGCTTAGGCGGATTGCCGGCGTATTTTGATTTATCTCCATAGCAGTGCCTCTCCTGGACGTGCGCGCAATAATCGCAAATGTGTTAGCAAAACTCTTAGTGCCACAACAACACCTCACGAACTTCAAGTACCGCCGGGACAAGCAAAAACGCTACATATGGCACGTACCCCCACCAAAAAACAAGCGTGCTCATTCGCGGATAAAAATTGAACTGCGAACACGCTACAACAATTAGCGCTACAGAAGCTGTAGCAAGCACAGCTAAAACCATGAGCAGGGCAAAGTCTGCCGTTCTAATTTCGCTTCGCGTATAACTTGTGCGTTTGCGCGTGGAACTCCATCCGCGCGCGAGCATGGAAGCAGACATTTCTAGAGAATCTTCCATTCCCCAACTCATAAGCAAAGTTAACGTATTCGCATGCGGTGCAAGCCGTTTGGCTGAAACACGTGCGCAGGTAAGCGCATGCGGTGCAAGCCGTTTGGCTGAAACACGGTCTCGCGCATTGTTTTCTGTATAAGCGACTTCGCCAAGATTTGCTGCAGCAACATTTACTGCGTCAGCATGTGCGTAGATATTAGCTTCTCCAACATTTGCCGCGCCGGCACACGTGCAAGTATTAGCTTCTCGGACGTTAGAAATTTGCTTGCCACGTCTTAGAAATTGCGGAATGAGCCGCATAATCATCGTAAGCATAAGACCAAGCGTTGGAGCAAATTTGCCTGTAAGCTGCATAATTTTGTCGGAAGTTAAAACGCTGCCAGCAAAAGAAAACCATTGCAAAACAGCCACCAACATTACGCCCATGCACGCGCCATACGCAAAGCCTTCCGCATAAAACGCATGTGCGCCAATCTTAAAAAGTTCTGTTGACCCAGCGGCAGAAATAATTCCATTCGCAACTGCAACAATCACGGCTAACGGAATTTGCCACGCAAGCTGCTTAGCAAACGTTCGCGCTCCGCAAAATGCTGCGTTATATGCACATGCAGCGCAAAGAGAAAACATCAGATAAACCGGATGAAATGCAAGCATGCTCATCACTATTGCAGCACAAATATATAGCGCAGGCACTGCCGGATGATATTTATTTAGCGCATTAACTTTCAACATTCACGTAAACCCAGGTCACGGTATCGCCATCTTGTAAAACATACGAACCGCAAGGTACATTTGGAGCGCTTCCGTTGACGTAGTACATCCACCCACTCATGGCGCCGTGCTGTTTTTCTGCAACGCCGTTGATGCTTGAAACATAAGTGCTGTTGCCGCCAATTGACGCAACCTGGCAAAGCGCGTCATAGGCTGTTGCGCCAGGTGAGAGCGTCAATGAACCGCCGCCCGATGTGTATCCTTTTCCGTCTATGCTCACGTATACGCTAATTGTTGAAGGTGCCGTCTGCGACGAGCCGCCTTGTTCAGATGACCCACTGCCTTCTTGTGCGCCTTCAGAGCTGGAGCTTTGGCTTGATGCGCCAGAAGAACTTGACCCACCGGAAATGCTTGATGTACCGCTTTGCCCAGATGGAGACTTGCTGTCGGTGCCAGATTCGTTTGCGGAATTTTCGTCAGCGTCTGCATCTGCCAACGAGCCTTCAGCGTTTGCAGAATTGTCACTCTCATGTTTTCCATCAGCGGCGTTTTTCTCTGACGCCGAGTTCTTTGCGCCTTTGCCTTGTTGGTCGCTTTGCGTAGAAACAGACGCGCCTTGCGAACTATCCGTAGCAGAAACGGAACTTCCAGCAAATACAACACACAGCACTACAACAAGCACAAGCACTAGCGCACAAGCAATCGCCACAGCAATCTTCTTTGCGTTAATTCTTTTGCCGTTTTCTAGCGTTTCGTTGTCTTGTCGTTCGCTTGACGCAGCAGATTCTTCCTTGTGTTCTTCCATTCTAAGCAACCTTGCGTTTAAGTACTACAAACGCAACTACTGCCAACGCAGACACGGCAAGCGCTAAAGCTGCAACATCCACACCAAAATCTCCAGTTTGAGCAATTTTCCCACTTGGTGTTGTGCCAGATCCAGAGCCTTCCCCTTCACCTGTACCTTCGCCAGAACCAGAACCGTCAGGCGTGTCATCGCCATCATCTGGATCTTGAGCGGGTTCTAAATCTGCATAAGAAAGTGCGTAAAAAACTGTTGCCGATGTAAGCTTTTCATCCCATACGCCATCTGCATTCGTATATCCGTTAAGCGCTTCATCTGCGGTTTCAACAAGATAATCTATTGGGGTTTTTCCGTCTTTTGTCATTTCGCTTAAAGTAACGCCAGCTTTAGTTAGAGCCGCAAACACTTGCGCCGATGCGTCCAAGTTGCTTTTCTCGTCGCCAGCGTTATATCCAAAGCCGCCATCAGAACACTGCATTGCCTTTAGCGCAGAAACCGCTTTTTCAATTGCAGCACCAACATCTGCCTTATCCTTGTATGGGAGCAGTGCCTCTATTGCCTGAGCAGTTGTTTGCGAATCGAAATATCCATACCCGCCAAATAGCGATGTAGTTGTATCTTGAGCGCTCAAAATACCGGAAACCAAAGAGTCTGTAACTGTTTGGTCTGCGCCATATTTGGTACAAACTGGCAAAATACATACGGCATCCCAAACGGATTGGCTTTGTTGGCTGGCTACAAGCGAAAGCATTTCATCAACTAAGTTGCATGTGCCGGTTGAAAGCGAAACAGATTTGCAATCAACGCCAGCGGCATCTAGTGCCAGAATGTATTTAGCAAGCGCACCTGCGCTTATTGTCCCGCTGCTTTTTTCTGTTTCCAACGCGCTTAAGATACTTGCAGTGTCAATGCTTGATGCCGCACCTTCGTTTCCAAGCGCGAGCGCTGCCGCATAGGTGCTTTTTGACAGTGCGCCATCTGTGCCTGCGGAAGAAAACCGTGCAGATAAATTGTTGTTAAGAGTCGCGGCTTTTTCTGTGTTGGTGCTTTCTGCAAATGCTGGCGAAGGTTGCAGAGCTGTTGCAGAAAATACCACAAGCAACATAGCAACAAACGCAGTAATTAGAAGTCTTGCCGCAAAGTTTGTTGCTTGTGTGTTTGCTGAACATTTGGATCGCGTCTGACGCGTACCTACAAATTGCGCACGCGAGTTACGCACGCACGACCTTGTGTCATACATGAAAATCTCCTTTGAACGATGCATCGTCATTCTTACGGTTGCTGTTTTAGCTTTCCTTGCAGTTCTCCTGGCTTGTGCATCTTGCAAATGCTTTGCAACTCAGACTTACATAAGTCAAAAACTTGCTAGCATTTGCATCGGCTTTGCTTGACGCCTTCCCAGTTTCCCAGTGACGGGCATTACACCTAAATCAAGCAAATCCTTTGCACTTACAGTGGCGGCACCGCGCAGGTTTTTCACCTGCTTCTCTCTTAGCCTCATTCGCTGCTTTGTTCTTGTCATGCAACGAATTCGGACAAGGTAGCTTTTTGCGTATCATAACGCAAAAAGCCGCAAGCAATGCTTGCGGCTTTCTTCTTTGTAGTTAATTAAACGTCTATAGCTTCAACTAGCAGTAAGATTCTCAAAGTCGAT
>CAZRFO010000104.1:0-1980 GCA_964599515.1 uncultured Eggerthellaceae bacterium
TTGTATAGCAGATTAAACTTCTTCGAAGGCTTCTGGTTTTGCTTTTGGCTCTGGCTCGTGGATAGTAATTTCTTGATTTTTCAAGCTAACGCGCGCATTTTTAGGAGTGCTCTGGCAAACAAATGCGCTGCCGCCTATTACGGTGCCTTCGCCAATAACTGTTTCTCCACCTAGAACAGAAGCGTTTGAGTAAACGGTAACGTAGTCTTCAAGAGTTGGGTGACGCTTCACGCCGCGAAGAGCTTGACCCTTGCGCGTTGAAAGAGCGCCAAGCGTGACGCCCTGATATAACTTGCAATGGGCGCCAATTACTGTGGTTTCCCCAATAACAACGCCTGTTGCGTGGTCGATGAAGAAGTATTCTCCAATGGTTGCGCCAGGGGCAATATCAACGCCAGTTTGGCTGTGCGCGTATTCGCTCATAAGACGCGGAATTAGCGGCACTTTAAGCTCATAAAGCACATGAGCTATGCGGTGAGTGAAAATGGCATAAAAGCCAGGGTAGCAAAGCACGATTTCCTCGTAGCTTGTTGCCGCAGGGTCTCCGTCAAATGCGGCTTGCACATCTTTTGCAAGCAGTGCTTGTATATTTGGGAGCGCTTCCATGAAAGTTTGCGCGCTTTCTTCTGCTTTATGAGATGCTTCGTCTTCAGGCATTTGAGGGTTTTCGTATAGATAGGCTTTTTTAATTTGAGTTTGAATTATGCGGTTGATGTGCATAAGGCGTTCCGCCAGCAGAAATTCGCCTTTGTCTCCAGCTGCGCTTTCGTTATCAAAATAACCTGGAAACATTAATACTTTTATGTTGTCAAGAAGGCCAATAATTGCAGATCTACTTGGGAAGTGCTTTTTGTATCCTGCAAAAAATGCTTCTTCTGCATCATAGTTTTTCAGAAAAGCGGCAACTTGATTATCTAGCGTGTTGTTTAACATTGCGTCTCCTTATGTTCTTTTGATTGCGCATAGTTTATACCAAATGCGGCGTGGTGGTTATATGCGCGCGTGAAAAATGGCGTACAATATCTAGGTTTTATTTGACGTTGTTTTTTTGAGAGCGAAAAGTGTGAGCATGGCGCTTAGTGGGGAACAAGAACAAAAACTAGCAAAGCTTCGCGCGTATTTGCGCGAATTACTGTGCGCTGCGGTTTGTTTTTCTGGCGGCGTAGATTCTAGTTTGCTTCTTGTGCTTGCAAAAGAAGAGCTAGGAACACGCGTTGTTGCTGTTACGGAAGCAAATGAGCTAAACCCACGCCGTGAGATTGAAAGTGCGAAGGAATTTTGCCAGAAGCTAGGTGTGCAACAAATTGAGTTGTATCACTCGCTTGCAGACTTAGAAGGTGTTGCGCAAAATACGCCGCAGCGCTGCTATTTGTGTAAGAAGCAGCTGTTTTCGCACATGCAAGAGGCGGCTGATGCCTGGGCGCGGGAGTGTGGATTTTTTGATGAATACGATTGTGAAGGCGAATGTGGTCGTGAGCACGAGATGATGGGTGAGCGCGATGGCGTGCAACCTGACTGGCGCGTTCCACTTTTGGAGGGCTCAAACGTAAGTGATGCATCGGATTACCGCCCAGGACACGTGGCTGTAGTTGAACATGGCGCGGTAAGTCCGCTGTTGGAAGCTGGACTCACAAAACAAGATATTCGTGAAATAAGCCGTGAACTGGGAATTTCCACTTGGAATAAGCCTTCGCTTGCGTGTTTGGCAAGCAGGATTCCGTATGGTACGCCTTTGAATGCGGATTTGCTTGCGCGCGTAGATGCAGCGGAGCAATTTTTGCACGATGCTGGCTTTGAGCAAGTGCGTGTGCGCGTGCACGATGGTGGAAGTCTTGCGCGTATTGAGTTTGAGCAGACGCGAATTGCGGATGGATTTGCTTTTTTGTGTGATGGTGGCGCAAAAAAACTTCATGAACTGGGTTTTTCGCATGTTTGTGTTGATGCGGACGGCTACAGGACGGGTTCTATGAATGTTGGATT
>CAZRFO010000104.1:2080-5431 GCA_964599515.1 uncultured Eggerthellaceae bacterium
ACTTATTGGTGAAGACGCACTTACGCGCCTAGCAAATGCGCGTGTTGCTGTTTTTGGCGTTGGTGGAGTTGGCGGCTATGTTGTTGAGGCTCTTGCTAGAAGTGGCGTAGGCGCACTTGATTTAATAGACAATGATGTTGTGAGCGAAAGTAATTTGAACAGGCAAATTATTGCTTTGCATTCAACACTTGGACAGGCTAAGGTAGATGTTGCTGCTGCGCGTGTAAAAGATATAAATCCAGACTGCACAGTGCAAACTCATAAATGCTTCTTTTTGCCAGAAACCGCAGACCAATTTGACTTTTCTGCTTATGACTATGTTGTAGACGCGGTAGACACTGTTACGGCAAAGTTGCAAATAGTTCAAAGTGTGCAAGCTGTTTGCGTTCCAGTAATTTCTAGCATGGGAGCAGGCAATAAGCTTGACCCAACTGCGTTTCGCGTGGCAGACATTTACCAAACAAGTACAGATAAACTTGCGAAAGTTATGCGCCGTGAATGTAAAAAGCGAGGCATCGAGCACTTGAAAGTTGTGTATTCTACGGAAAGTCCGCGTGCGGTAGAATCCGTACGTACGCCAGCATCAATTGCGTTTGTGCCAAGCGCGTGCGGCTTGGTAATAGCAAGCGAAGTTGTGAAAGACATAACTGATGTGACCAGATAAACAAAGGCAAAAGCCAGCGAAACATTCTAATGAGCTATTGTTCAAATTAAGGTGCGAGTTGGCGTGTATACTAGACGGATTAGCTATAACGGCATAAATGCATGCGCATAGAGAGGGGTTTTTGTGAGTCAAAACGTTGCAATTGTAGGGTACGGGGCTGCAGCGGTAAATGCCATTATTGCCTTGCGCAACTCCGGATACAATGGCCAAATCACCGTGTTTTCTGAAACCGAAACCATGCCATATAGTCCAGTTATTACTGGCTATTACGTTGGCGGTACAAAAACATATGAGGAGTGTTTCCCGTGGTCGGAAGATGAGCTGGCTGCGTTAAATGTAGATGTGCATGCAGGTGAAGGCGTCATTGATGTTGACGTAGACAATCACAAGGTTGTTACACAGCTTACGCAATACGAATACGATAAATGCTTAATTGCTGCTGGAGCAAGCCCTGTTGTGGCAGATTTCCCAGAAAATTTGTGTGATGCAGATGGGTGTTGCCAGGCGCTTTATACGCTGCGTACTTTGGATGATGCGCAGCGCTTGCGCGATGCAATTTGCGCGCCAAACTGCGATAGCGTTTTAGTAATGGGAACATCAATGGTTGGCTTGCGTGCGGTTGATGCCGCACTTGCACGTGGTAAAAAGGTAACACTTCTTGGTCGCAGCGAACACATTATGAAGCGCACTGCTTTGCCGGAAATTGCAACACTAATGGAGCAGCATCTTAGCAGCGCGGGTGCTAATCTTCGTCTTGGGCAAACAATTGAAGATGGCGAACTTGTTGGAGTAGATGAGTCAGACGAAGCTGTTGCGGCTGGTGAAGCTGACGAGCAATGCAAGGCTGCCAATGCGAGCGAAGATGCCAATGCGAGCGAGGCAGCACGCCACGTGCGCAGCGTTTGCATAATCTTTAGCAATGGTGAAGTTGAAAACTTTTCTCTAGTAATTGCAGCTCAAGGCGTTGTTCCTAATACAGATATGCTTGAAGATGACGCAGTATTAGATTCCAAGGGAATTGCCGTAGATGAATTCATGCGTACCAAATACACGGACGTTTTTGCGGCAGGAGATGTTGCTCGTGTGTCAAACTTGCAAGGCGGTACTTCCGTTGCAGGCTTGTGGAAAGAGGCATGCTTGCAAGGTGCTTGTGCAGGTGCTGCAATGGCTGCAGAACTTGCAGGTGCTGCGCCAGAAAGTAGTCAAGCCTACAAAGGATTTTTCCCCAACAATCAAATTATTGTTGCTGGTGCGGTTGTGTTTAGCGGCGGTAGCATTGAACTAAACGAGCATCGCTGGGCAGACATTGAAGAGCTTGAATCTTGCACTCTTGCGCGCGTTTTTGAACGCGACGTTGAAAATGAAACTAGCAAACTTGTTGGGTATAACGTTTTTGCTGAAAACGCAGAACCGCTGATGAATGACGCTTACGAGATTGCAGCAATGCAATACAGGCGCTTGAAAGAGGTGTGTAAATAAATGAAACTCCTTTTAAAGCACGATACTTACTATAAATTTTTAGGAACTTGTACCGAATGCGGTCATTGTAGAGAAACGTGCACGTCTCTTTCATGCGCTGGGTTAAATCTTGGCCAGGTTGCAAAGCGTATGTTGCAGCATGAACGTGAAGTTGTGGCTGCGGCTGCAGAGTCCGGTGCAGAGCCTGCTCCGGCCGATCTTGCGCGTGCAATTAGACGTGATAAAGAGCTAATTCAGTCTGTGCGCGGGTGTTTTTTCTGTACACAATGCGAACAAGCCTGTTTTGCCCACAACGATGTATGCGAACTTATTTATGCTTGCCGCGTAGACTTCCAGAATTTGGGACTCATTCCTCGTGCTGCTTGGTCAAGCGTTCTCGTAGATGAAGAATGGGACATTTTTACTGCGTATCGTGCCATATATGGCATAGGCTATGGTGACTTGGTTAAACACGTAGATTCCGATTGGGGTCCAGCACAAACAGATTGCGAAATTGCATTTTTCCCAGGTTGCGCGCTTACATCTTATGCCCCAGAGCTTGCTCGTGAAACTTTTGCCGCTGTAGAAGAGTATGGCGGAAAGACAACGCTTATTGACCGCTGCTGTGGGTCTTCGCTAAAGAGTGCTGGCTTTTATGACCGCGCCGTGGAACTGTGCAAGCGCACAGTTGCAGAGATTCAAGCATCTGGCGCACATACAATAGTATGTGTTTGTCCAGGCTGCGCAAATGCGCTACGAGAAACTCTTAATGAACAAGGTTTAAGCGAAATTGAAGTTACAACAGTATCTGAATTCTTGCTTGAAAAAGGTTTCAAACCTGCCCGTGATTTGTCTGACCTGCACCTATGCTTTAGTCGTTCCTGTCAAGATAGAGATGGCAAATGCTTAGAGGCAACTCGCAAACTTCTTGGTGCTACCGCAGAAAACGCATCTATCTTTAAAGGATGCTGCGGAGCAGGTGGGGCAGTTGGACCATTTGACGACAATCGCAAAACAATGCAAATAGAAACAAAACTTGGATGTGCGCAAGATGGAGACACACTTGTTTCTATTTGCCCAACTTGCACATATACCTACGCTTTTGAATTACTTGGCGCACCACGTAATATTTCCAACAAGCATTACTTAGAGTTGCTCTTTGATGGTCAGTTTGATTGGGAGAAGAATTTTGAGCAACTGACTAGTATGTGGAGTGGGGAGTATGGGGC
>CAZRFO010000105.1:0-5427 GCA_964599515.1 uncultured Eggerthellaceae bacterium
AAAACCAGACTATGACTTGAAGTCGTACGATCCAGTTGAAATTAAGGCTCAACCAAAGATATATGATTATTCGCAGCTTGATGAACAGCTTAAGAAAATGGCGGAACAATACGCTGGATTTGTCAAAGCGCCTGATAAACCAATCGAAGTAGGAGATACTGCTCTTATTAAAATTTATGCTACTAAAGACGGAGAACCTTTGGCTGCTCTTAATGCCGATGCTCGTCCTTACACAGCAGGTCAAGGTTACATGCCTGAAGGTTTTGACAAAAACGTAATAGGCATGCAGCCGGGAGAAACTAAAAAGTTTTCTTTTGAAGCGCCAGACTTTGATGAAGACTTCAATCAAATCACAGTAAATATAGATTGTACGGTTGAAGTTGTTGAAATTCAAACTAGACAAGTTGAAGAACTTAGCGATGATTGGGTATCGCGCAATATGCCTATGTTTAAATCGCTTGAAGATTTGAAAAACACCATGCGCAAAGACATAGAAAAGCAACAAGATAGACAATACGACTATTACATTCGCAATCTTGTAGTAAGCGAAATTTCCCACAGATTTGATGGCAAAATTGATGATGGTGCTTACGAGGCGGCTTCAAAATCTTTGAAAGAAAGTATGGTCAAAGAAGCAAAAGCCAACAATATGTCTTGGGAACAATTTGTTGAAGCCAACGGTGGCGAACAACAAATGAACATGTTTTTGATGCTTCAAACACGTCAGATGCTCGTACAAGGTTTTGCTTTAGATGCAGTCTTTCGCAAAAAGAAGCTTGTTGTTGCAGAAGAAGACATTATGGAAGGCTGCGTAAGTCTTGGCGCAGACCCACGTAATTACAAGCAGACTCAAAAGTACTTCGAAGAAAGCGGCAGAGACTTTGTATTGCGCGAAGCCGCAGAGCGCGCTCGTGCTTCTCGTTATTTGGTTGAGCATGCCAAGATTTCATATATTGAGCCTAAGGAAGAAACCGCAGATCCAGTAAAAGCAGAATCTAACGAAGAAGCTCAAATTGAAGTAGAAAATACTGAAGAAGCGTAATAACTTAAATACTTAGTATATAAAATGCCACTCAATTTTGGGTGGCATTTTTTTGGTATATAATTCGGCTATTCGTGAAACGCGCATGGCACAGGAGTATTTGTGGAATCTCAACTTGGAAAAACACTATTAATAGTTAATCCTGCTGCAAAAACAGGAAAAGGCGCTGCTGCTGGTTGCAAAGCAAAAGAAATTCTGTCAAGCCAGCTGGGGGACAACTTCCAATATTGTGAAACATCGGCAGCCAATGAGGCAGTTGAGTTGGCAAAACGTGCCAATGGGTTTGACCTTGTTATTGCCCTTGGTGGAGACGGAGTAATACATGAGGTCGTAAATGGGCTAATGGTAATTCCACTTGAATCTCGCCCTGCATGTGGGATTATTCCAGTTGGTTCTGGTAATGACTTTGCGCGTACGCTTGGTGTTTCCGAAGATATTGAAACTGCCTGTGAAGTGATTTTTCAAAACAAACGTCGCTTGCAAGATATTGGAGTTTGTAACGAGCATTATTTTATGGAAACAGTTTCTTTTGGCATAGATGCTGCAATTGCTCTTGAAACAGTTGAGCGCAGAAAAAGGACCAATAAAACTGGCACGGCTCTTTATGTTGAAGCGGGAATCAACCAATTAGTAAACCATCGTGATGCGCGTAACTACAGTGCCTGGTTTGACAATGGGGAAGAAATTTGTGCTTCTTCTTTAACATTTGCTGTTCAAATAGGAAAAACCTACGGTGGCGGCTTTTATATATGTCCAGATGCAGACCCAAGTGATGGGCTTTTTGATATATGTATAGCACACCCTCCATTTGGGGTTGCTGCTGCAATAAGGCTTTTCTTAAAGGCAAAAGATGGAAAGCATGTTAACAATCCAAAAATTGAAATGTTTCAGGCTAGCAAGTGCCAGATTGTTTTTGAAGAAACAGTTCCAGCCCAAATGGATGGGGAAGACTGTACGAATTCTGAATTCAATATTTCAATCATCCATAATGCGCTTCAGTTTGTTTTTGCTTAAATGTGCTTACAAATTTGGCTTTTATGAAAGTTTGGCGCAAATTGCTACACAAAGGCAAGTTCACTAATAAACTAATTTCGCACTACGCATTCATTTTTTGCCACTTGCCTGGCTTTTCGCAGATGAATGGCAAAAAACTTCTTGCTTTGATCATACAAAACAGTTAAACTTCTTGTTTGCGTCTGGACACGTATAGATACGCCCGGGCGCGTGGAGTAACGGCGTCATTGGTGAAATCCCTCAAGTTTCACATGTGGCAATCGCTACTTCGCGTAATGTAAATGGGGTTTTCGGTGCATGATGAGGCATGCGATGGAAAACCCAAATGAAATGGGAAAATGCACGTTTTGTACTTGAGTGAAGGCAAGCATTAAAGCGTGGCAAGTTCCCAAGAAAGAGAGTAAAAGAAATGGGAGTTAAGCAGTACAAGCCGACTTCTCCCGGACGTCGTTTTCAAACGGTTTCTGACTTTGCAGAAATCACTACCGACAAACCGGAAAAGTCACTCCTTGCGCCTCTTCCTAAAAAGGCGGGACGCAACAACAATGGTCGCGTAACTACGCGCCATCAAGGCGGCGGAAACAAGCGCCGTTATCGTGTCATAGATTTCAAGCGCAACAAAGATGGCGTTCCAGCTAAAGTTGCAACCATTGAATATGACCCGAACCGTTCAGCACGTATCGCTCTTCTTCATTATGTAGATGGTGAAAAGCGCTACATCTTGCATCCAAAGGGTCTTCGTGTTGGAGATACCGTTGTAAGCGGTATTGGTGCCGACATCAAGCCTGGTAATGCAATGCCACTTTCGGCAATCCCTGTTGGTACACTTATCCATGCTGTAGAGCTTCAACCTGGTAAGGGCGCTGCTTTAGCTCGTTCTGCTGGTACAAGCATTCAGCTTATGGGTAAAGAGGGTGACTACGCTCTTTTGCGTATGCCATCATCAGAAATGCGCCGCGTTTTGGCTACTTGCCGTGCAACAATCGGTGAAGTTGGCAATGCAGAACATGGCAACATTCGCATTGGTAAAGCAGGTCGTAACCGTTGGCTTGGTATTCGTCCTTCTGTTCGTGGTACTGTTATGAACCCTGTAGACCATCCTCATGGTGGTGGCGAAGGCAAGAACAAATCTTCCGGACGTCATCCTGTTACTCCATGGGGTGTTCCAACTAAGGGTCATCGCACACGTAATCCAAAGAAGGCATCGAATCGCCTGATTGTACGTCGTCGTAGGAAGTAACGAAAGGAGAAACACATGAGTAGAAGCATGAAAAAAGGTCCTTTCGTTGATACGCGTCTTCTTGGTCGCATTGAGGCCATGAATGAAAGTAACGCAAAGGACGTCGTAAAAACTTGGTCACGTTCTTCGACTATCTTCCCAGATATGGTTGGTCATACCATTGCTGTTCACGATGGTCGCAAGCATGTTCCGGTTTATATAACCGAATCTATGGTAGGTCACAAACTTGGCGAATTCGCCCCAACACGTACGTTCAGGGGTCATGCAGCCGACAAAAAGAAGCGATAGGAGGTAAGTCATGGAAGCAAAAGCACAAGCTCGCTTTGTTCGCGTGGCTCCTCGTAAAGCCCGCATCGTAATTGATGAGGTTCGCGGTAAATCTGCTGTTGCAGCTCGTGAAATTCTTATGTTCACAAACCGCGCAATCGCTGAAGACGTACTTAAGGTATTGAATTCCGCAATCGCAAATGCAGAGCATCAATATCATGTGCGTGCAGAACAACTCTATGTAAAGGCAGCGTTTGTAGACGAAGGTCCAACAATGAAACGCATTCGTCCTCGTGCAAAGGGTTCTGCTTCTCGTATCAACAAACGTATGAGCCACATCACTATTATCGTAGCAACTCGAGAGGAGGCATAAACCCATGGGTCAGAAAGTATCCCCAACCGGGTTCCGCCTTGGCATTACCGAAGATTGGCGCAGCCGTTGGTACGCCGACAAGGACTATGCTAAGAGCTTGGAAAACGACTTGGCAATCCGCAAGTATTTGGAGAAGCGTCTTGCTCGTGCGGCAGTCTCCAAAATCGAAATTGAACGCGCAGGCGACAAAATCAAGATTATTGTTACATCTGCTCGTCCAGCTGTTGTAATTGGTAAAAAAGGTGCTGAAATCGACCAACTTCGCAAAGAACTTGCACCTATTGCTAATGGCAACGTAACTATTGAAGTTATTGAAGTTAAGCGTCAAGAATTAGATGCTGTACTTATTGCGCAATCCATTGCAGAACAACTTGAAGGCCGTGTAGCTTTCCGTCGTGCAATGCGCAAGGCAGTTCAATCTGCTCGTAAGAGCGGCGCAAAGGGCATTCGTATTCAGTGCTCTGGTCGTTTGGGTGGTGCAGAAATGAGCCGTCGTGAATGGGTTTGCGAAGGTCGCGTTCCTCGTCATACTTTGCGTGCAAAGATTGACTTTGGTTTTGCAACTGCTGTAACAACCTATGGTTCAATTGGTGTTCAGGTTTGGGTTTATCAGGGCGATAAGCTTCCTGGACAAAAAGCTCCACAACCAGCACTTGAAGGTGGCGCAAGCCGTCCAAGTCGTCCTCGTAGCGAACGCGCAGAGAGGAGGGCAAAGTAAATGTTAGTGCCAAAACGTGTAAAGCACCGCAAGGTGCAGCGTGGTTCTATGAAGGGCAACGCTAAGGGTGGTACAAAACTTACCCAAGGTAAATGGGGAATTCAGGCTCTAGAAGCTGCATGGATTACAAACCGTCAAATTGAAGCTGCTCGTATTGCAATGACTCGTTGCATGAAGCGTGGCGGTAAAGTTTGGATCACTATTTTCCCAGATAAACCTGTTACACAAAAGCCAGCAGAAACTCGTATGGGTTCTGGTAAAGGTTCCCCAGAAAAATGGGTAGCTGTTGTAAAACCAGGCCGCATCATGTTTGAGATTGATGGTGTTGATGAAGAAACTGCTCGTGAAGCTCTTCGCCTAGCAATTAACAAATTGCCTATCAAGGCGAAGATCGTCGCTCGTGAGGAAGGTCAGGAATAGACATGAAGGCTGCAGAGATTCGTGAACTTTCCGCTGATGATTTAGCGGCTAAGCTCAAAGAAGCGCGTGCTGAATTGTTCAACTTGCGCTTCCAAATGGCTACGAGCCAACTTGACAACACGGCTCGTGTTAAAGAAGTTAAAAAAGATATCGCTCGCATCCAAACTGAGATGCGCGCCCGTGAAATTAGCGCATAAGCAGAAAGGTAAGGTTTGACACAAATGAGTGAAGAACGTAATGCCCGCAAGATGCGCCAGGGTGTTGTAGTGAGTGCAAAAAACGATAAAACTATCGTTGTGCAAATTGAAGAACGTAAACCACATTCTGTTTACAAAAAGATGATTACTACAACA
>CAZRFO010000106.1:0-5422 GCA_964599515.1 uncultured Eggerthellaceae bacterium
CAATCAAGCGAGCAGTGCACCTTACAATCAAGCGAGCAGTGCACCTTACAATCAAACGAGCAGTGCACATTACAGCCAACAGCCAACTCCGCGTCAAAGTTATGACCCATACGACGCATACGCTGGAAACGGTGCATCATTCCGTTCCCCAACGCGAGCAATCATTGTGCTTAAACCAAGTGCTTATGCAGATGTAGAGCGAATTGCTAAAACGGTACGCACGGGAGATGTAATCATCTTGGCTCTTCGCAATACGCCAGATAGTCTTTCAAAGCGTGTACTTGATTTTTCATTTGGCGTTGCAAGTGCGCTAAGCGCTAGGGTAGATTGCATATCAGATAAGGTTTTTGCTATAAATTGCGGGGACGCTCTTACTCCAAGTGAACTTGCTAACTTGCGAAATCAAGGCGTTTTGTAAGGAATGTTTTGACTGGTGCTGTTTAATGGACGCTGCAAGGAGCGTATCTTGTGATGTCTTGCAATATGTGTTGTCTGGTGCCTTGCTGGGTTTGTAGAGTCTCTTAGAAGTTTTTAAAAAAGGTGTTGTGTATGAAGGTTTCTAAAATTGCCATAATCGGCGGAGGCAAAATGGGCGAAGCTATTTTAGCTGGTCTTATTGCTTCCGATAAAAACCCTGCAGTCGCCTTTGATGCTGAATCTTTTATTGTTGCAAACCCCGGTCTTGCGCGCCGCGAATATCTAGAAGCAAAATACGGCGTGAAATGCGTTGCCTCTGCACTTGAAATTGAGGATGCATCACTTGTTATTTTGGCTCTGAAGCCCCAGGTCATGCCAAGCGTTTTAGAAGAAATTCGTGAACACACAGAAAGCTGGAACGCACCACTTGGTCCACTTTATATTTCCATTGCAGCTGGTATTACAAGCCTAAGCCTTACAAAAATGTTAAAGCCCGGTGCACGTGTTGTGCGCACAATGCCAAATGTTCCTTTGATGGTTGGAGAAGGCATGACAGCTGTGGTTGCAAATGGCGGTGCAAGTACAGATGACGTGTTTTTTGTGAGCGACCTTTTCGCGTGTTTGGGACGCGCGTGTGTAGTAGAAGAATCGTGTATGGACGCAGTGTGTGCCATTAGCGGGTCTGGGCCTGCATATGTTGCATACATGGTTGAAGCATTGTGTGACGCTGGAGTTGAACAAGGCCTAGATAAAGAGCTTGCACAAGAACTTGCTTTGCAGACGGTTTTCGGAACTGCAAAGCTTCTAAGCAGTAGCGCAGAAAGCCCACAGCAAATTCGCCAATCTGTATGTAGCCCAGGGGGTACAACGCTTGCTGCTCTTGATGCTATGGATGCTATTGGCTTTAAAGAGCTTTTTTCTGCTGGAGTTGCTGCTGCAACAAAGCGTTCAAAGGAGTTGGGAGCCTAAATGATTTCATTACTTCTGTATTACATTATTTATATCTACTCATGGATATTGTTTGTTTATGTGCTACTTACCTGGATTCCAAATAAAACAGGTTGGCTTGGAACAATAAACACTGTGTTAGAATCTATCAGCGAGCCATATTTGAAATTATTTCGTAAAATTATTCCTCCAATAGGTGGAGTTGTGGATATAACGCCTATAATTGGATTTATCGTGCTTCAGATTGTGGCGCGTTTGGTATTGGTTATTCTTTAGAAAGTTTTTATAAAGCCCAGTTCGGAAGGGAACTCATATGGCAATTACATCTGCAGACATTCAAGAACAAATTTTTACCATTGATCGCAAGGGTTATAACAGCGATGAAGTTGATGTTTTTTTGGAGCGCGTAGCAGATGAAGTTGATTATCTGAACGCGCGTATTAAAGAGCTTGAAGAAGAGCTTGAAGAAGCGCAAGACGCAAGCGCCCATGATACACATACTGATGTTCCAACAAGTGTCGCGCCTGCCGTAAGCGATTCTGAATACGAATCAAAATTGCTTGAAAAAGATGCACAAATTGCATCACTTAACGCACAGCTTGAACAACGCCGCGCAGATGCAAACGCCATAGCACAGGCTTTGATTGTTGCTCAGCGTTCTGCAGACACAATTGTTGCCGATGCAAAATCGCAGGCTGCAGAAATTGTTGAAGAAGCTGAAGGCGAAAAGGCCAAGATTTTAGAAGAGGCTGAAAACGAGCGCCAGGCTGTTGCTGATGAAATTGATGAACTAGAAGATGAACGTGATAACGTACGTGAAGGTTATCAGGAAATGTTGAAAAACTTCATTTCTGATGCAACGTTAAAGTTGGCTGGCATTGAAGATGATAAACCTGCACGCAGTGCACATGCGCGTGTTGCTTCTTCTGCAGTTTCATCTAACGCACCTGCCAAAGCTAAGGAAAAGCCAAACTATCAAGTTCCTGTAAATAACGAACCTAAATTTGACACATCTTCTTTTAGCGCCGCAGCAGCACAACCTGTAGTTGTTGCAGCAACGCCTGTTCCTACCGAAAGCGAAAAAGACTTTTCTGGTTTTGGCGACGTAGATGATGATTTCGGTTTTGATGACCTTGACTAATTTGCGGCAAACCTTGCTAAATTGAGCCAAGATTCTTATGCATATATAACAGTTCGCGTCACGCCCAAATCTGGGCGTGATGAACTTTATGGGCGCAAAACTTTTGAAGATGGGGTAGAGGCGGTTTGTGTGCGTGTAAGCGCGCCGCCAGATAAAGGCAAGGCTAACAAGGCGGTTTGCGTGCTAGTTGCACAAGCGCTAGATATTCCAAAAACATCTGTTGAACTTGTGTCTGGTCAAACAGCAAGGCGGAAGCGCCTACGTGTAGAGCTTTCACAAGAGCGTGTTGATGCGTGGGTTGCTTCGCTTTCTTTATTGGACTGACTTGTGTGCACGCCTCTTAACTGCGGAAATGCACGCTTTTTCCCAATAGGTGGCAATTGTGCGTCTTTTTTTGTATAATGCTGCTGTTTGTAGGAGTTCGTGAACGCGTTTGTTGTGGCAAACTCTGATGCGCGGCTTGCAGCGGCGTTCCGAACAAAAATTAACTTTCGCTTTTTTGGGGAAGTGGGCAATGCGCCCGCTTCTTTTTGTTATGTGGCACAAAAGGAGGTAGCGTGCTTAATAGCAAGGAACAAAGTTTGTTAGATGCGCTAGAGCCTGTGGCTGCGTCTAACGGAGTTGAAATTGTTACAGTTGAAATTGTTGGTTCAAAAAAGAACCCAACTGTGCGTGTGTATATAGACCTAGAAGGTGGAGTAAGTTTTGATGAGCTTTCTGCGGCTCAAGTGTGGATTAATGAAGTGATAGACAAAATGGATCCATTCCCTGGTGCGTTTATGCTAGAGGTTTCTTCGCCAGGAATAGATAGGCCTTTGCGTACAGCAGATCATTTTGCACGTTACGTTGGCAGTACTGCAAACGTAAAAATGGCACAGGGTGTAGACGGAAGAACATCGTTTACTGGTGAAATTGTAAGTGCAAATGAAGAAGCGGTAGTTTTAAAACTTGAAGATGAACAAGAAATAACGCTTTCTCTTGCAAATATGAAAAAAGCGCATTTGAAAGGCGTGATTGACTTCAACAAACAGGCATAAATATGAAGTTAAACTTACAAACTTTTGAGAAAAATTTAGTAGAGCGAAGTAAGACAAAATATTAAAAAAGAAAGTAAAAACCGTACAGAAAACCGGCACACAGAAAGGAAATACAGTGGCAACCTCAGAACTTATTGAAGCCTTGCAAGCTTTGGCACACGAGCGCAAAATTGACGAGCTTTATCTTATAGAGCGCTTGGAAGATTCGCTGGCAAAAAGCTATCAGCGTATTTTGGATTTAGAGTGGGATGCGCGTGTAACAATCGACCGCGCAACAGGTAAGATTTATGTATACGAGCTAGTCCCAACAGATGAAGAAGACGAAGAGGGCGAGCATCACGAATTTGAAGAACGCGATGTAACTCCACCAGATGTTTCTCGTATTGCGGCGCAAAATGCAAAGAGCGTTATTGCATCAATTGTTCGCGATGCTGGGCGCCAATCAATCTATCAGGAGTTTCGTAACCGCCGTGGAGACATCGTTACCGGCACTGTTTTGCAGGGCACAAACGACTTCACAATCATCAAAATTCGCGATGGCGTAGAAGCAGAACTTCCTCACTACGACCTTAAGAAAAACCCAGGTGAACGTTGCGAACGCCCCGCAAATGAACACTACAGGCACAATCAAAGGCTTAAAGTGCTCATCATTGATGTGCGCGATCCTAACTCCGATGAAGCAAAGGTGCGCGGTGAACAAACACGCCCAACAATTGTAGTTTCTCGTACTCATCCGGAACTCATTCGCCGATTGTTTGAGCTTGAAGTTCCAGAAATTTATGATGGCTTAGTAGAAATTAAGTCAATTGCACGTGAACCAGGCATGCGTTCAAAGATTGCGGTTTCTTCGCGTGAATCCAATCTTGACCCAGTTGGTGCTTGTGTTGGACCTAAGGGCAGTCGTGTTCGCATGGTTGTTGAAGAACTTCGCAATGAACGTGTAGATGTAATTCAGTGGAGTGCAGACCCAGCAGTTTATATTGCAAATGCTCTTTCACCTGCAAACGTTTCACGCGTTACTGTTGATGAAGAAAACAACTACGCAACCGTAATTGTTCCAGATGATCAGCTTTCTTTGGCCATTGGTGTGGGCGGACAAAATGCAAGATTGGCTGCTCGCCTAACTGGATGGCATATTGATATTAAGAGCAACTCTTATGCTGGAGAGCCTCTTATTACGGAAAATGAATTAATTGATGAACCAGAAGAAGAATTTGACGGCTTTTGTACTTATGTTTCAGAAGATGGCGTGCGTTGTAGAAACCATGCTCGCCCAGGCAGCAAATTCTGTGGTGTTCACGCATAAAAGTGTTAGTGGTAAAAGATGTGCGCGCGTAAACAAAACACAAATATATGTGCAGGTGAAAAGAAAATTCGCACTTGCATAAATTGTGGCGAAAAGCTCACAAAAGGAGGGCTTTATAGAATTGTGCGCACTCCGCAAAATAGCTGTGTATTTGATGCTAGTGGGCGTGCTAGTGGCAGAGGAGCCTACGTGTGCAGTCTGCCTTGCCTAGAACAAGCGCAAAGTAAAGGAAAGCTAGCGCGCGCATTAAAGGTAGGCATTGATGCTTGTATGTATGAAGAAATTCATGCAAGCATGCAAGCTTGCGTTTCACAGCAAAAAACGGAAAAGGAGGAATAACATTGGCTCGAGTTTTAGAATTAGCCAAAGAGTTTGGCATCTCCAATAAAGAAATGCTTGCAAAACTGGTGGAACTTGGAATTCCAGTAAAGACGCATGCAAGCGTTTTGAGCGAAGCCGATGAGAAAAAGGTTCGTGACCACCTTGATCCAGAAATCAAGCAGCGTACAGGACACCTTGAAAAGGAAGAGGTAGAGGCGCTAGCTAAAAAACAGGCTGAAGAGCAGGCTAAAA
>CAZRFO010000107.1:0-5415 GCA_964599515.1 uncultured Eggerthellaceae bacterium
TTGAAGGCTGAATACCCAGAAGCGTTTGAAGATGACGCTCACTACACAGTTGAATCTGGTACGAATGTTTGGGATGCCATTTTAGATGGCGACACTCACGAAATTAGCAAGGCACTAGAGGGGGTATGCTAATCATGAAAAAGTTTCTTTTTGATGCCAGCCTGTGCAATGGCTGCTATGGCTGCCAATTTACCTGCAAAGATGAACACTGCGGCAATGATTGGTCACCCTATGCTGCAAAACAGCCAGTATCAGGTCAGTTCTGGTGCAAGCTTGAGCAGGAAGATCGCGGAAAAGTTCCAGAAGTAAAAATTAACTACAAGCCGTTTATTGGTGCGCAAAATTCAAAGATTCGCGAATACGCTCCAGAGGCTTTGATGGATCGCGATGACGGATTAATTGTTCTTGATACACAAAAAGCAAAAGGTCGCAAAGACATTGCAGACAAGTTCGAGGGTGTTTACTGGAATGAAGAATTGCAACTCCCTCAGGGTTGCACAGGATGCGCTCACTTGCTGGATGACGGATGGAAAGTCCCACGTTGCGTTGATATTTGTGCTACAGGTGCACTTAACTTTGTAGACGAGGAAGACATTCCTGAAAACGCAGTTCCTTCATTTGAAGGGTCTTCTGTTTACGTCATAAATTACCCAAAACGCTGGATTTATGGCTGCTTTGTTGATCGCAACATTAATGAGGTTCTTATTGGCGCTACAGCAAAATTGCTTGATGCTTCGGGAGCCGAAGTTGCAACGCTTAAAACTGATGAGTTTGGTGAGTTCCGTTTCAAGGAGCTTGGCAATGAAGTTTACACGGTTGTTCTTTCTGCGGAAGGATACGCGCAGGAAACACTTACGGCAGATACATCTGAAGAAGATGTTGTGCTAGGCGACATTTTTGCAACTGTTGCCTAAATAAGGGGAATGGAAGACTAAGTAAATTTAGCAAACAGGCTGTTAAATGCTTGAAAAATCAACGTGGTTCCATTAGGTGTTTTACTTGTGGCGTCTTTTGGAGCCATAGAAAACGAATTTGTTCACGTAATGCGCGGCCTGTTTGTAAACAAACCAAGTCTTCCGAAGGTTATTTGTTATAGGAGGAAAAATGACAAGTGCTGGTAAAGACAACAAAGTCATGATGAAGTACATCTGGATTGTTGTCGCAATTATTATGATCTTAATAGGTCAATTTGGCCCATTATGGTCAGGTGATTTAAGCCGCGAAGGGCAAACGGCAATTATGGTTTTGCTCGCTGCGGTAGTTATGTGGGCAACCGAGGCGTTGCCACTTCCTATTACCTCTTTGGTAATGGTTGCTGCATGTGGCTTTTTAGGCATTGCATCGTATAGCGACATATGGGCTGCAACATTCAGCAGCGCTCTGTGGATGTTCGTTGGTATCTTCGGTTTTACAACGTTTTTGGGTGTTTCAACGTTTCCAAAGCGTATGATTGCCAAAATTATCAAAATTACAAAAGGTAAAACAAATCTGATTATTTTGGGATTCATGCTTGTATCAGCTGTTATTTCTGTTTGCATGTCAAACATTGCTCTAACCGCTATCATGATGGCATTTGCTATGACATTGCTTGATGCGGAAGGCGCTGTACCAGGTGAATCAAAACTTGGTCGTTGCTTGTCTATGGCAATTCCATTTGCTGTTATGTTTGGTGGCTGCTTGCTTCCTTCAGGTACTCCTATCAACGTTGTTGTACTTGGCTTGATGGAAAGCACAGTTGGCATGACCATTACATTTGCTGAATGGTTTGGCTACACAATTATCCCTGTTGCAATTTGTTTGGTTCTTACATGGATTGTATTGATAAAGGTATACAAGCCAGAAGAACTTTCCCAAAAAGCAATCGATACATTCTTGGCGGACGTTGACTCTATGCCTGCTATGGACTTCAAAGAGAAGTTCAATATTGGCGTTATTTTGGTAGCTCTCTTCTGCTGGATTTTGAGCTCTTGGGTTCCTGTATTAAATACTACATTTGTTGCTCTTGTTGCTTTGGGCTTGCTGTTCTTGCCTGGTACTTCAATGATTACCATGAAGGAATACCGTTCCGATAGCCCATGGGAAATCTTGCTTATGATGGCTTCCATCAACGGCATTGTAAAAGCAATGTCTGCTTCTGGTGCTGTTGCCTGGATTGTTAACATTTTGCTTGATGTTGCATCTAGCATGGGATTCGTTGCATTGTTCTTGCTTGTATCTGTTGCACTTGCAATCATCCACAACTTCTTCCCTTCAGGTCCTGGCTTGGCAGCGTTGGTATGCGCTCCGGTATTTGGTCTTGTAGGAGCTGTTGGAGGTAACTACACGGCAACAGCGTTGATGCTGGCATTATGGTGCGCATTGTGCTTCTTGGTACCAATTGACTCCGTTCTGCTTGTTTCTTACTCTCACGGATTCTATAAGTTTGGTGAAATGTTTAAGGGCGGTTTGCCAACCACAATTATTACATTTGTGGTATTTAGCATTTGCTTGCTTACTATCCCAGCTATGGTTGGTGCCTTATAATTTAGAAAACTGGGGCGGAAGGCAGACGCTTTTCGCCCCAATCCTTTTGAGCGCATTGTCATGTATAACTCATGTCACGAGTAGCAGATCAAAACAAGGCGCTTAAGAAAATTATTACAAGTTAAAAAAATAATCAAGATTTGACGAAGAATTTAAAGAGATTGCTTCAAAATTCGCGTCATAGCTCGCAGGGCGCAATGTAGGTAATTGCGTACCCCAAAACGACAATCTTCCATACACGAAGGGGGCGTATGCATGTCGGAGCTGATAAAAACTGCATCGCTTAAACCGCGAAGCATAGTTGTATTTATTATTGCTGCAGTACTTATTGCTGTTGCAGCTATTTTCCCAGAAACTTCTGGCTTGACCTATGAAGGTCGAATGGTGCTTGCTATTTTAGTAGCAGGTGTTCTGCTTTGGGTAACCGAGGCAATCCCTCTAGCAGCCACTGCGTTGCTTATCTTAGTACTTATGCCTATTATGGGTGTATGTTCTTTCACAGATGCGTATGCCAATTCTATTGGCTCTACCGTCTTCTTTCTTATGGGCACATTTGCCTTTACCGTTGCGCTTGACGCAACAACAATTCCTACAAGAATTTGCGGCTTTGTGCTGCGCTGGGCTGGCAACAACAGCAAAAAAGTGCTGCTAGGCTTTATGGCTGCTTGCGCTGTTTTGTCGCTAGTAATGAGCGATGTTGCTGCCTGCGGCGTGTTCATTTCTGTAGGAAAACGTCTGTTGGAACTCAATAAAACCGAACGCGGAACCTCTAGGTTTGGCATGGCCATGATGATTGCTATCCCGTATGCTTCTTATGCAGGTGGCATGGCGTGCATGGCAGGAAACGGATGTAATGTTCTAACGGTAAGCCTTTTCTCTTCGCTTTTTGGTGTAGAGATGAGCTTTGTTGAATGGATGATGTTGGGCGTTCCATTTGCAATAGTGCTTCTGCTTTCAAGCTGGGCATTCTTGTGCAGATGGTTTAAACCAGAGCCAATTACGCAACATGCTGTAGATGAAACCATGAAAGAGGTTTCTAATCTTCCAAAAATGCAAGCATGCGAATGGAAAACTGTTGGCGTAATTGTTGCTGCACTCATTTTTTGGATTGCAAGTTCATGGTTAACATTTTTAAATACGGCAGAAATTGCCATTTGCGCCATGATACTTTTAAGCATTCCTGGGTGGAATCCAATAGATTTCAAAACACTTTTGAAGCGCATGAACTGGGACATTATCCTACTCATTATGTGCGTTATCTCTGCCGGACACTTTGTGGTAGAAACCGGTGCGGGCGACTGGATTGTAGAAACTGTAATGGCAATTACGCCAGATGTATTAAAGTTCCCATTGGCGTTAATGCTTATTGCCTCTTTTATAGGCGCCGTTATACACAATGTTGTTCCAGTTGGACCTGCAGTTGCTGGCATTTTGGCGTTTCCTCTTGGCACCATTGCATCGGAATTTGGCATTCCAATGTATGCGATGCTTATGGTGGTAGCCTGGGAAGCTTCTGTAAGTTACATTTTGCCGCTTGACTGCGTGCCTGTTCTTACATATTCAACTGGTTATTACAAAATGTCCGATTACGCTAAGGCTGGAATTATTCCAACTATTTTCTTGGTTGTTCTTACGTCTGTTGGGCTTCCAATTCTTTGTCACTTGTATGGATTTATGTAGTTTGAAGCTTTGGACAGTTGGAATTACGGCATGTGCTTGGTTGCGCTTGTTGTGATGTGGCGCGTGGTTACATAGTTGTCATGTTGCTGCAAAGCTAAAAGCACAAAACACAAGACGTAGTTAAAAAATTTTAAAAGGCGGTCATTGGTATGGCCGCCTTTTAGTATTATGTGTTGCATGAAAAGTTACGCTATGGAAAGTGGTTTAGCCAAGAGCTTCGGTGATGAAAAGGCTGCTATGGAAAACGTTAAACAAATCATTGTTATAGGTGGTGGAGCTGCTGGGCTTGCTGCGGCAATTGCTGCTGCGTGGAAGGCGCGCAATGAAGGCACGCATGTACACGTGCGCATTTTTGAGAGCGACGACCGCGTTGGACGCAGTATTCTTGTTACTGGAAACGGAAGGTGCAACTTTACAAATGCCCAGATAGATGTAGAAAAATACAACAATGGCGTGTTTGTTTGTGAAGTGCTTTCAGCATTAGAAGAAGTTTCACCGTGGCAGGCTGATGCTGGCGAAGGCGGCGAAGACGCGGGTGTTGGCGCAGTTGCGAATGCGGACGTGGATGCAGGTGTTGGTAGTGGCGAAGTTGGCGAAGACGCAGGCATTGATGCGGCCGCGAAAAACTCTGTCCAAGCTTTTTTCCAGACTGTTGGCATGGCGTGGCGACAAGAGGGCGAAGGTCGCATGTATCCCGCAACTGGCAAAGCGTCTACTGTGCTTAATTTATTACGCA
Source organism: uncultured Eggerthellaceae bacterium (assembly GCA_964599515.1). Lineage (GTDB taxonomy): Bacteria > Actinomycetota > Coriobacteriia > Coriobacteriales > Eggerthellaceae > CAKUOV01. The sequence goes on from CAZRFO010000107.1 coordinate 4,940, forward strand.
GGGCAGCGCGTGAACTTGGTGTTGAGGAATGTTGCGAACATGAAGTTTTGACGCTTGAGCCACCTCGTGAAAGCGGCGGTGTTTTCACTCTTCGCATGAAAGATGGTTCATTTGAACGTGCGCACAAAGTTGTTGTTGCGTGTGGTGGCAACGTCATTAGCAATATGTTGCCAGAAGGTTTGGAGTTTACGCAGCAGCGCCCAGCACTTGGTCCACTTGCTACAAATACGGAACACATTCGCGCGCTTGATAACATTAGGGTCCGCTGCAATGTTGCTCTTGAACGTGATGGAAAAATTGTTGCAAGCGAACATGGGGAACTTCTCTTTCGCAAGTATGGTGTTTCTGGCATTGCTGTGTTCAATTTGTCACGCTTGGCACATTCGGGCGACATGTTGGTAGTTGATTTTCTTCCTAACTGCAACGATGCGTTTGCACTGCTTGAAAGCCGCGCACATAAGTTGAATGAGCTGTTT
>CAZRFO010000108.1:0-5401 GCA_964599515.1 uncultured Eggerthellaceae bacterium
GCGCTTCATTTGGAACTTCGGTGATGGTGCTCTTGATTACCATTATCAACGCAGGTGGGGTGTGCGCACTTGCATATCAAGCTGCTTTTGCCGTTTCTGCTGTTGCGTCTGTTGTCTGTTTCTTGCTGATAATCTTCAAAGTCCGCTAACCGCGCTATAGCCTTTTGGCTGGGCTGGCGGGCTCAGTCGCTCAGACAGTCCTGGGCTCGCCTATTTTGTGATGGGTTATATCACAAAATAGGCTTCGTGCGGAACTCGCTTTGTGAGCTCCGCCACCCCAGCCTTAAAGTAAATACACTAATAGAATATGTCCTGTCACTTTGGCGGCAAAAGTGTTTCTTGACTATAGCCGAAGAGGCGTGTTCGGTCGCGGAAACTGTTTGTTATTTAACGCGTTTGAAATGCAAGTGCTAGTAAAATGCTGAAAGTTTGTACATTGCCATAGAAAGGGGTTTTGATGGCACAAGATGTAGATGCGCAAAAGTCAGAAGCGCAACAATCAGAAGGCATTTATGATGCCCGTGTTTTGGGTAAGCCAAAAATGGCTTTACTTGGTTTGCAACACATGTTTGCAATGTTTGGTGCAACAATTCTTGTTCCTGTTTTAACTGGGTTGTCAATTTCAGATACCTTGTTATTCGCAGGATTAGGAACACTTTTGTTTCACCTAATTACAGGCGGAAAAGTTCCAGCATTCTTGGGTTCTTCCTTTGCATTTTTAGCAGGGTATTTTGCAATTGCTCCTAATGGGGAACCAGAACTTTTGCCATATGCATGCTTAGGTGTTGCTTGTGCTGGCTTGCTTTATCTTGTTTTAAGCGCTTGCTTTAAAGCATTTGGCGCACATACAGTTATGCGTTATTTTCCTCCTGTTGTAACAGGACCTATTGTTATAGCCATTGGCCTTAACCTTTCAAGCTCTGCTATTTCTAATGCTCAAACATTTTGGCCAATTGCTATACTAGCCATTATTGTCATTGTTGTTGCAAGCATATTTGGCAAGGGAATGATTAAGATTATTCCAATTCTTTTGGGCGTTATAGTTTCTTACGTTGTTTCTTGCTTTGTTCCTGGGCTGGTTGACTTTAGCTCAATCCAAGAAGCTGCATGGATTGGTCTTCCTTTCACCTGGGATAATACAGTTTTCAGCTTGGCAACTACAAGCAATTTTGACAGCGGTCTTGCCATCACTGCCATCATTACTATTATGCCAATTGCAATTGCAACTATGATTGAACACATCGGAGACATTTCTGCAATTAGTTCAACTTGCAACCGCAACTACATTGAAGAGCCTGGCCTTCATCGCACACTTTTAGGCGATGGTCTTGCAACCATTATTGCTTCACTTTTTGGCGCTCCTGCTAACACAACATATGGCGAAAACACAGGCGTTCTTGCTCTGACAAAAATCTTTGACCCACGTGTTATTCGTCTTGCTGCTGTATTTGCTATCATCTTTAGTTGCTGTCCTAAGTTTGCAGCCCTTATTGGAGCCATGCCATCTTGTGTTATTGGCGGCGTGTCAATTGTTTTGTATGGCATGATTTCTGCTGTTGGTGTACGTAATTTGATTGAAAACCAGGTTGACTTCACTAAGTCGCGCAACGTTTTGATTACCGCTTTAATTTTGGTACTTTCTCTTGGCATTAACTTTAGCGATGCAGGTGCTATTGATATCATCATTGGCTCTGTTGACATTAGCCTTTCTGGTTTGGCAGTAGGGTCTTTGCTTGGTATTTTATTGAACGCCGTTTTGCCTGGTAAAGATTACGACTTTAATAAGCGCCAGGCAGAAGGGTCTTTGGCCGCTGCTGGCACTATTGAAGTTGAACCACAGGGAGAAACTACAACGCACTAGTAAAGAGCAGTCGCAATGCACTAGTAAAGAGCAGTCGCAATGCACTAGTAAGAAGAAACTAAAGCGCACTTGTTAAGAGAAGCAGCTGCGCATCAAAAAACCGCACGCTTCCTTTTGAAAGTTGCAGCGCACCACAAACGTGCATTTCTTCTTTAACTAGCTAGCAAGTAATTTTCAACAGCCGCCGCAGACGCATTAGCGCCGCGGCGGTTTTGCTATAGGCAGTTTTAGTATGTACGGTTTTGCTATAATGCAAAAGCCTTTCAAATGAATCATTAAATAAAAGTAATTTCTTCAAAGGAAGCTCATGTCATTTTTATTGGGTTGCGAAAAAGTTTGCGTAGATTTTCCAACAAAACAAGTATTTTCTGGTTTGAGTCTTGGTGTAGATGAAGGCGCGCGTATTGGAATTGTTGGACGCAATGGAGACGGAAAATCAACGTTGCTAGGTGTACTAGCGGGTGCAATAGAGCCTGATGAGGGGCGTGTGATTCGCACTCGTGGAGTGAGCGTTGGCTTGCTATCTCAAACAGATTCGCTAGATAGTGAAGCAACTGTTAAGACTTGTGTTGTGGGCAGTAAAGAAACATTTGAATGGGCAGGGGATGCGCGTGTGCGCGATGTTGTGACCGGTCTTTTGCAAGGTATTCCATGGGACGCACAAATAAAAACTCTTTCTGGCGGGCAACGCAGGCGTGTAGATTTGGCACGTTTGCTAATTGGACAGTGGGATGTGCTTGCGCTGGACGAACCAACGAATCACTTAGATGTTAGCGCAATTGCATGGCTTGCAAAACATCTTAAAACTCGTTGGAAAAATGGAAGCGGTGCGCTTTTGGTTGTAACGCATGACCGCTGGTTTTTAGACGAAGTCTGCACAACAATGTGGGAGGTTTATGGCGGAGGCGTTGAGCCTTTTGAAGGTGGGTTTTCTGCCTACATTCTGCAACGTGTTGAGCGTGACAGGCTTGCAACACTAGCAGAGCAAAAGCGCCAAAACCAATTACGGCGTGAACTTGCTTGGCTTTCTCGCGGGGCGCGAGCGCGTTCAACCAAGCCAAAATTCCACGTTGCAACAGCAGAAGCTCTCATAGCAGATGTTCCTCCTCTTCGCGATACTCTAGAACTTAAACGCATGGCTATGGCGCGCCTTGGAAAACAAGTGATAGACATAGAAAACGCAAGCGTTGCTTTTGGGGAAAACACAGTACTAAACAATGTAACTTGGCGCATAGGTGCGGGGGACCGCTATGGCGTTATAGGGGAAAACGGCGCAGGTAAAACAACACTTTTGCGCCTGATAGAGGGCTTGCAGGCTCCAACAAGCGGCAGAGTGAAAATTGGAAAGACTGTACGTTTTGCGGTGCTTTCGCAAAACTTAGATAACTTAGCCGCATTTGGAGATGACCGCGTGCGAACAGTCATTGGGCGTTATCGTAGCCGGGTCATGCTTGATGGAAAAGAATCTACGCCATCGCAGCTTTTAGAGCGCCTTGGATTTGATAAGGCAGACTTAAACGAGCCAGTATGTGACCTTTCTGGCGGACAAAAACGCAGGCTTGCCCTTATGCTAATTTTGCTTGACGAGCCAAATGTTCTTGTGCTTGACGAACCTGGAAACGACCTTGACGTAGATATGCTAGCTCAGGTTGAAGACCTTCTAGATGGCTGGCCTGGAACACTCATTTTGGTAACGCATGACAGGTATTTAATGGAACGCGTTACAGATAATCAGTTTGCGCTAATGAACGGCACTCTTCGCCATTTGCCAGGCGGTGTTGATGAATACTTAAAGCTTTATTCGGACGCCCAAAACATTGCACAAAGCTTTGCGCAAATTACTGGAGCATCGGTTGAAGTTAACGCTGAAAATGCAGGAGCTTTTTCGGGAAAAGAAGCACAAACACCAGATAAGCCAAAACTCGGCGGCGGAAAGCTACGTGAACTTCGCAAACAGCTTGATAGCACAGAGCGAAAAATGAACACTCAACAGGAAAAATGCAATAGCATCAAACGGGAAATGCAAGAGGCAGACCCAAGCGATTACGTCTTGCTTGGAAAACTTCAATCAGAACTTTCGCTTGAAGAATCAAAGCTAGAAGAACTAGAAGGCAAGTGGTTTGAAATTTGCGAGCTCATAGGTGAATAAAGCTACACAAAAATTGTTGCGTGAAGTGCGCGGTATTGAAACCGTCTTGTAAAGTTTTGTGCGAAAATTTGCGCTATATTTTCAACTAATACAAAAAGTAAAACAAAAGTAAAAAGTGCAATCTATTTACAAGGAGTTCTCATGGCATCTTTTTGCACAAACTGTGGCGCACAACTTTCAGAAAACCAAGCGTTTTGTACTTCATGCGGTACAAAGGTTGAAAACAATCAAACATACAACGCGCAAATGGGTCAGCAACCTTACTCTTCTTCTGCAAACACAAACAGCCAGCAATATTACGGTGGCACTGCAAGCGCAAGTGTGAGCATGACTCCAACGCAAATGGTTAAAAAAGCTTGGGAAGACATCAAAGCAACTAAAGGCTGGACAGGAAAATTGTTCTTGTGGGCTCTTGTAGCGCTTGTTCCAATCTTGAATTTTTTCGTTTTAGGCGCGCTTTTAAAGTCTGGTCGTGACGCCTCTTTGCGCGGATCAAAAGCTTTTGAAGGCTTATTTAACGAAGGGAATTTTGTACTTGGATTTTTCTCATTTGTGGTTAGCTTTGTATGGGGCATTGTTGTTGGACTAGTAAGCGGAATTCCTGTTCTTGGCCTAGTTGTGGCTGTGTTCGCGCTTCCGCTACAAACATTGTGTTTAATGCGTCTTGGGCTATTCGGAAAGCTTGGAAACGCATTTGAATTTACAACCATTTGGGAAACTTACAAGAAAAGCGTTGGCAATATACTAGTTGTTTATTGGTTGCCTGCAGTAATTCTTATGGCTGTTGGTATGGTGGTAAGTATTTTACTTGCGCTTGTTGGTGGAGTTTCTGTACTTGGTGTTGCCGGTGCTGTTGGCTATGCGTCTGCGCCACTTGCTGGTTTGAGTGCAGTGACAATATTTATTGTGTTTGTGCTCTTATATGTGTTGTTTGTTTGCGGTGTGGCAGTAGAGATAATTACATTTCGCGCGTATGGTTACTACATTGCAGAAACTTCACATGCTTGGGTAAATGAATCAGTTACTGTAAACCCGCGTGTTTACTAGACGCGCGCGGTGCACTTATTTGTTTGAAGCTGTAGGCGTTATACGCACATGCACAATATATTCAATGCATGCGCGTAACGCCTCAAAAATTTGCGAAAAAATGTGTCAAATTTCGCGAACATGCAAAATCTAAGTTCCCAAAATAGTCTTAAAAAATGTGCTGAAACATTGAGTTTTTGTGTACCAAATTTGTGCGAATAGAGAATAATTTTTGCATTTATTATGCTTGCTAAATTAATTGTTTTTGCAGGGTTATAGTTTGGACATGTTGTTTGTTGTAACTTAAAACACTTCTTATGAAGAGGGGCTTTAAGTTACAAACATAAAGTAAATTTGTCAAAGGA
>CAZRFO010000109.1:0-5327 GCA_964599515.1 uncultured Eggerthellaceae bacterium
CGCGCCCGGCAATTGCTACCTCATCTTCAGTAGTTGCACCGTTTTCAAGACCAGCATAAAGCGCATCTAGGTCGGTTGCATGATGGGTGTAATCAAAAGCATGTCCATATGGGTCAACGCCAGCTTCAATAAGCGCCGCGCGCTTTGCCTTGCGAACCTCAATTGGGTCATCTTCAATTTGTTCTATATTATTAGAAGTCTCCATACACTAATATCTTCCTGATAAGCTACTCAGTAAAAATTTTGCTGCTTTGTTTGTTGATAAAAAAAAGCACTAGAACCTAGTTTTCAATTTTCAAAATCGTAATGTGAATTTCACGCCCTGTAGGACCATAAGCTACAACTTCATCGCCTTTTTTATGTCCAAGAAGCGCAATGCCAACTGGGGATTCGTTTGAAATTTTGCCTTCTTTTACATTGCTTTCTGCAGCACCACCAATGGAAAATACACGTTCTTTTCCATCCATATCAATAGTTACAGTGCTACCAATATTTACCTTGGCGGAGCGCTTGGATTGATTAACTACCTGAGAATTTGAAAGGATCGAATTGATTTCTGCAATTCTAACTTCAATGCGAGCTTGTTCGTTTTTAGCATCGTCAAACTCCGAGTTTTCAGAAATATCACCAAATTCGCGAGCTATCTTAATGCGTTCACCAATTTCGGCTCTTTTTTCAGTTTCTAGATAATGTAGTTCAGCCTCTAATTGGTCTTTTCCTTCTTGGGTAATGTAATTTACTCCATCAGCCATGATTCCACCTTCTGTTTATTTGAATAAATCGATTTGCAAAAAGATTTTTATCTTCACTTTTGCTTTAACTGGTAAATGTTACCACATAATAATTTGAATTTAAGATAGAGCCGAATTTGGTGTATTTAAATTGCTATAAAACACAAAAGCCAGCCTTGTAAAAGACTGGCTTTAAAATTATCTGGTCGGGATGACAAGATTTGAACTTGCGACCCCTGCGTCCCGAACGCAGTGCTCTACCAAACTGAGCCACATCCCGAAATGCGAAAGAATTCTAGCATATAGCGCTTGAGTGTAAAAACACTTTTTTGCCAGCGCACACTTTCCTTGATGCTAGTTTCTTCATCTTTTTGTTGATTCACAGAACTTATTTTTAGCTAGTTATATAAGTTAGCCCGAGTTATGTTTTAAATAACTAGCTTGCAAAAAACTGCACGTTTATATATGACTATTCAATTTTTATATAGTCTTTTTCTTGGTTTTCACCATTTGGTGCTTCGGCTTCACCTGCAATAGTTTCTGTCTCTTCGTTTTCTGCGTCTTCTTTTGCTTCTGTATCGCCCTTAAAACCCTTAGCAAAGCCTTCTAATGCTGCACCAACAGCGGTAGAAGCATTGCTAACAACACCTGCAATCTTTTCATCAATTTCGGTTTTTTCTAAAACGTTTTGAACACCTTCGCGAATTGGAGCAGTAGCTTCTCCAAGTTTTGCAGCAATGTCGCTATCTTCAAACCTTTCTTTTGCTGCGCCAGCAGCCTCTACGGCTTTAGCTGCTCCCGTTTGCGCAGCAACAGCTGCTTTACCTGCAACTTCACCTATGCCAGATACAACATTTGCTGCTGCAACACCCACACCTTCTGCAACGCTAGAAATTTTATCAGTATCAACGCCTGGTTTTTTAGGTTCTGTATTTGTGCTTTCCACAATCTGCGCTGTAACTTCTTCAACCTCTTCTTCGCTTACTTCTTCGGTTAATTCGGTTATTCTTTCATCCATGATTATCCTTTCAACAAAAGGCTTATGCGAATATGGACACAATAGCACGGAATTTTTTTAATTGTTTAATTGGTTACAAACTTGCATAAAAACACTAGATAGCGCCTATATTAGCGAATGTCTATTTGTGTCTTGGGCTTTTGTGACTTGTGTTGCTTAAGTGGCTTGAGCGCTTTGAACGCGACCAGTCTTTATCTGTGTAATTTGATGTTGGAGTTTGCTTTCTATGCGCATACGCATCATGTTCATGTGTGCCGTGAGAACCATATTTACGTCCGTTTACCCGGCTCGCGCGCTCTTCGTGTGTAGAAAAATTACGCTCATCAAAAGCGTCATCTGCATATGTATTTTGTTCTTGTCTAACTTTGCTTCTACGGCTTGAACCAGAAGAAGATGAAAAAGTTTTAGTCTTTTGTATAAGCACTGCCCCAATAAGAAATGGCATCCAAAATACAATTCCTCTGTAAACAATACCTATTGCAGTACCGGCAGCTGCTGTTTCACCAAATGCTGTAAAAGCAACAACTACAGCAGCTTCTACAAAGCCTACTCCTTGCGGAGTAATAGAAACCATAGCAAAAAGTGTAGCTATTACGTATCCGCACAAAAGCACTGAAGAAGATTTAACACCAAAGGAAATTCCAACAAGACTAAATGCTGCAAGCTCACAGCAACTTGCAAAAAGCGAGCAAGCATAAGCCTTAAAAGCTGGATTAGGGTTTTTAACAATTAGCCCTGCTGCCTCGGAAAACATGGAGAGCACTTTTTCTGCCCAAGGCTCAAGGGCTTTACGATGAAAACGCACCAAGACTTTGTTTACGAAACGCTCTATTGGATTTAAGATTTTTAGTAAGAATTTAGGGTTTCTATGTCCTAGTACCATTATTCCTATCATAGCGCCAACAAGGCATACAACAACAATTCCAGGCAAAAACCAAAGTGGCGACATACCAGAAAACAGCACCACAATCGCAAAACCAATTATCATTAAAGTAGTAAAAGCGCCATCTATTGTGATTTGCATAAGCAGCGCGGCAGAAGACGATTTACCTGGATCAATGCCGCGGCGGCGCGCATCGTCTACAACAAGAGTCATACCAGCAAGATTTAGTGAAGGCGCAACGGTGTTCATGAAAAAAGTTCCAAACACCAATGGAAGCGTTGAACGTGGATCCATTTTTTCTTGTACGGCTTCAAAGCAAAACGAATAGGCAAAACTTTGTGCAAAATATTTACAAAGCTGCGTAAGTATTGCAGCCACAAGAGGCACAGCAGAACCTTGCTTCATTGTGTCAATTAGCTGCATAAGCGAATCGCCACGAAGCAAGAAAACAGCTAGCACTATTACTATCACTAGCCCAATAAGTAATTTGCGAAATTCAAATTTCATGGGCGTCATTATATCGTAGTTGCACTCATTCGCATTTCAATATTACCAAATGCCGCCTTCTTAGCGCGTTTGGACGTTTATGCATGCTAAAATGAGCGCGCAATGCAACTGACGGATAAGCGGGCAACCGCAAGGGAACATTGCATACATATTGCCGGCCGTCTGGGCAAACAAACTTAAAAGTTTTGAGTTTGTTTGCCTTTTTTATTTACTTAAAAGAAAGGGTTGCCATGCAGGACTTAATTGAACTCCTTAAAGAAAAAACCTACCCTGGCAGAGGAATTGTTGTAGGTAACAAAAGCGTTTACTACTTCATAATGGGTAGAAGCGAAAACAGTAGAAACAGAATTTTCACCAAAACAGAAGACGGAATTAAAACAGAAGCTTTTGATGCCACAAAACTGGAAGACCCAAGCCTTATTATTTATCATCCAGTTCGCACAATGGGAACATCCCTTGTAGTTACAAACGGAGACCAAACAGACACAATTGTTGAATACAAAGATTTTCGTCGTGGACTTATGACACGCGAATACGAACCAGATGCTCCTAACTTTACTCCAAGAATATCTGCAATTTTAAACGAAGATGGCAGCTTTGAAATTTCTATTCTTAAACACGAAAACGGACACTGCTTAAGAGAATTTTTTGCATATGAAGCTTGCGAAGAAGGCAAAGCTTACTTTATAAGTACATACGTAAACGACGGAAACCCACTTCCAACATTTATTGGTGAGCCAATTCTTGTAAATATGCCAAACCCAGATGAAGTTTGGGCTGCACTTAACCCAGAAAACAAGGTTTCACTTTATGCAAATGTAAACGGTAAAGTAAGCATTTTCAATAAAAACTTAGGCGATTAAGGAGCAGAAGATGAAAGAATTTGAACTCAAGTATGGCTTAAATCCAAACCAGAAACCTGCAAAAATTTACATGAAAAATGGCAACGACTTGCCAATAGAAATTCTAAATGGAAAACCAGGAACCATCAATTTGATGGACGCTTTCAATTCTTGGCAGTTAGTAAAAGAACTCAAAGTTGCAACAAATATGCCTGCTGCAGCTTCATTTAAACATGTATCTCCTGCCGGTGCTGCTGTTGGTAAACCACTAAGTGAAATAGACAAACAAATCTATTTTGTAGAAAAAGACGAAGAATTAAGTCCTATTGCATGCGCATACATTCGCGCCCGTGGTGCAGATAGATTGTGCTCTTATGGCGACTGGGCTGCACTATCCGATGAATGCGATGCATCACTTGCAAAGTATTTAAAGCTTGAAGTGTCGGACGGAATCATTGCTCCATCATATACACCAGAAGCTCTAGAGATTCTAAAAACAAAGAAAAAAGGAAATTACACCATCATTAAAATAGACGAAAACTATATACCTGAAGTGCAAGAATGCCGAGACATTTACGGTGTGACGTTTGAACAAGGTAGAAACAACTTCCCTATTAACGCAGAACTTTTAAGCAATATAGTTACGGAAAATAAAGAACTTAGCGAAGAAGCAAAAACAGATTTAATAGTTTCGCTTATTACGCTTAAATACACACAATCTAATTCAGTATGCTACGTTAAAGATGGACAAACTATTGGCGTAGGCGCTGGTCAACAAAGCCGTATTCACTGCACACGCCTTGCTGGAAATAAGGCAGATAACTGGTATTTGCGCCAGCATCCAAAGGTTTTGGGTCTTGAATTTATTGATGGCATTAGACGTCCTAATAGAGACAATGCAATAGATGTTTACATATCAGATGAATGGGAAGATGTATTAGCCGAAGGCACCTGGCAAGAAACATTTAAAGTTAAACCGGAACCTTTAACACAACAGGAAAAACGTGAGTGGATTGCAACTCAGAAAGACGTATCTGTTGGATCTGATGCATTTTTCCCATTTGGAGACAACATAGAGCGTGCTAGAAAATCTGGTGTTAAATACGTAGCAGAACCAGGTGGTTCAATACGAGACGACAATGTTATTGAAACAGCTAATAAATACGATATGACAATGTGCTTTACTGGTATGCGTCTTTTCCATCACTAATATTGATTGCCGCTAGGTTTCAGATTTCTTATTAACTTGAAAGGAGCCCGCACATTGCAGGCTCCTTTAAAATTTATTGGTAAATTTTTACTTTTCCAGACTCAAGAACTTTAACTTTACCTTCGCTTATAAGTTG
>CAZRFO010000110.1:0-5219 GCA_964599515.1 uncultured Eggerthellaceae bacterium
CGCTTTGATCTGGGCGTCCAATTAAATACCTATACATGTCAACATCTAAGTAATACATGCTTTTTACATGAGGTAGCGGAACATAAACAAAAATATTGTCAACATAAAAACAGTGATGCGGCAACGTCAATTTGATGTCTTTTAATAATTCTGTTCTATAAATTACAGAGTGCATTAAAAGATATTGGCTGGCAGAAAATCCACCAATTTCGTCCCAAGTAAATTCCTTTTCAACTGGAAAAACATTCCTATAGCGCATTACAGTTGACGTGCCTTCGTATACTTTTTCATATACGTAGTTTGCAATTACCATATCTGTTGGATTTTGAAGCTCGCTTTGTACGCGAAGATAAGCCATAACGCGTTGCATAGCTTGTTCATCTAGCCAGTCATCAGAATCTACAACTTTAAAGTACCTTCCTGTAGCCTGCTCAAGACCAGCGTTTACAGCAGAACCGTGGCCTCCATTTTCCTTTTGAATTGCGCGAATGATACCTGGATATTTATCTTCCCACTCGTCGGCTTTTTGAGCAGTGTTGTCTTTGGTAGAGCCATCGTTAACAATAAGTATTTCTATATCTTGGCCGCATTTCAAAATTGACTCAATGCATTTATCCATGTATTCGGCTGAGTTGTAGCAAGGAATTGCAAATGTAATGGTTTTTGTTTCTGTCATGATTACTCCTGATTAAGGATTTGTTCAGATAAACTTAACGCTCTATCAACAATGACATCCATGTTGTAATACTTGTATTCTGCAAGGCGCCCAAGCGGATAAAAATTAGGAAGGCTTTGCGTAAGTTTTAGATACCTGTTGTAATGTTGTATATTTTCTTCATTGATGATAGCGTAATATGGAATTTGGTTTTGCGCATCAGTATATGCACGCGGATATTCGCGCATAATTGTAGTTTTTTCAGATTGCTGACCTGTCAATTTTTTAAACTCGGTAATACGCGTGAAATCTTCTGAAACTGTATAGTTAACAGTAGCTGTTGGCTGGAAACTTTCCATATCTAGAGTTTCATATTCAAAATCAAGGCTCCTGTAAGGAAGGCGTCCAAAACGAGCTAGGAAAAGTTCATCAAGCGGACCGGTGTAAATGATTGGACCAGTAAATGCTTTACCTTGAATAAGAATGTTTTTCAAAGGAGCATCTTCTGCAATTGACTCAAATTCCAGGTCAAATACACTTTCTGCTTCTGTGTTTAAGCATACAGTAATATCTTCCATGTCAAGCATAGATTCAAATAATTTCGTATAACCAAGAGATGGCATACCTTGGTAGTCGTCAGTAAAATAGCCGTCGTCAAGAGAAATACGCACCGGAACACGCGCCATAACAGAGGGGTCAATTTCATCGGGCGTTTGCCCCCACTGTTTCATTGTGTAATGTAAAAATACGTTCTCAAATACGAAATCGGCAAGTTCAGCTAAATCTGGATCATCAAGTTTGCGCAACTCATTAATTGTAACGCTGGTTTCTTCGCCAAATTTATCTATTAGCTTTTCAAGAATGACACGTGCTTTGTCTTCTGGAAAACACTCAACAATAGATGTTGCGTTAAATGGAACCGGGATAAACTTACCGTTCAAATTAGCAAGCACACGATGTTTGTATGAAAGAAAACCAGAAAACTTGCGAAGGTATAAAAACACGCGTTGAATTTTTGAATGAAAAATATGCGGACCGTATTTATGTACCAAAATTCCAGCTTCGTCTACCTCATCGTACATATTTCCCGCAATGTGAGAACGCTTTTCAATGATGAGAACTTTCTTTTCGCCCTTTTCTGCAAGTTCACGCGCAACTACCGCCCCGGCAAAACCGCAACCAACAACAACTGCATCGTAATCGGAAATGTTTATCTCGTTAAATTTGGCATAATTGACTGCCATATATATCCACCTTTGAACAAGTATTTTTCAAACCTATTTATTTTATCGTTGATGCGCATTATTTTGCTGGAATACATATAACTTGAATAATTTACAGCGACGAATAACGCGCACTTTGCCGAAAGTTAAAGCCTAGAAAAATACCTAAGCCACAATGTTGCATTTAGCATTTATCATGATTAACAAATGTATAGCAAGGAGGCGCCATGAGTACTTTTCTAGATGAAATGTTTGCAAAAGCAAAATCCAATTTAAAAACAATCGTTTTGCCTGAAGGAGCAGATGAAAGAACAATATCTGCTGCTAAAGCAGCTAGCGAGGCTGGCATTGCAAACTTGATTGTTCTAAGCGAACAAGCTATTCCAGAACTTGAAGCGTGCGGCATAAAAGTTATAAATCATAAAACAAGTGAATTACGCGAAGAACTGGCAAATTCACTCTTTGAACTGCGTAAGCACAAAGGTGTAGACTTAGAAAAAGCTTATGAACTTTTAAATGACGAGCTTTATTTTGGCGTTATGCTTGTAAAGGCAGGATACGCACATGGAATGGTTTCTGGCGCATGTCATTCAACTGCAGATGTATTGCGCCCAAGCCTGCAGATATTAAAGACATCCCCTGGAGTTTCTCTTGTAAGCACGTTTTTCATTATGATAGTTCCAAACTGCGAATATGGATCAGACGGAGTATTTCTATTTTCTGATTGTGGGCTGGAAGTTCAACCGAGCTCTGAAAAGCTTGCACAAATTGGCATAGCAAGCGCTAATAGCTGGACGCGTTTCTTTAGCGATGTTCCACGCGTTGCGTTTCTTTCTCATTCTAGCTACGGCTCGGCTAAAAACGACGACGCCTCCAAAATACAGGAAGCAGTAAAGCTAGCCAAGGAAATAGCTCCAGAAATTGAAATAGATGGCGAATTACAACTTGATGCCGCCATAGTTCCTGAAGTTGCCGCGCTGAAGGCTCCCAATTCCAATGTTGCAGGCAAAGCAAACGTTTTGATTTTCCCAGACCTAGACGCAGGAAACATAGGATACAAGCTAGTGCAACGTTTGGCGCATGCGCAAGCCTATGGCCCTATCACACAAGGGATTGCTGCTCCTGTTAATGACTTATCTCGTGGATGCAGCGCACAAGACATAATTGGCGTTATAGCCATAACATGCGTACAAGCGCAAGCAAACGAGTAAATCAAAAAACAAATTTACTTACGCGGCATATTAAAGCCTGAAATATAGCAATGACAAAAACTCCACTGTTGACTACGCTACAGTGGAGTTTTATTTTCGCTTTAATAGTTTTTGGTTGGTTTTTGCTATTTGTGAATGCAAAAAGCGTTTTGAAACTAACACTCAATAAACATGGATGATTCAGGCAATTCCCCATTGATAATCTGATAGGTATCACGCGCAATCATATATTCCTCGTTCGTTGGAATAACTACGATTTTAACATCTGAGTTTTCTGCAGAAATTTCGCGTTCAAATCCAGACAATCTATTTTTGTTTTCGTCCAAAATAATACCAAGAGGCTGCAAGCCAGCGAAAATCATTCTGCGCATCTTGTCGCAATTTTCACCAACTCCGGCGGTTAAAACAATTGCATCAACGCCGCCCATAACAGCAATATATGAGCCTATGTATTTCTTTACAGAATTTGAATACATATCGTATGCAAGCATTGCTCTCTCGTGGCCATTTTCAGATTCCTTGCGAACCGTACGCAAGTCATTAGATAAACCAGAAACTCCAAGTAGTCCAGATTTTTTATTGAGCAAATCGCTCATTTCATTAGGAGTTAGATTTTCGTGCTCCATAACAAAAGTAACAATAGCTGGATCTATTGCCCCACTACGAGTACCCATCATCAAACCATCTAAAGGTGTTAGGCCCATAGACGTATCTACTGCTACTCCATGGTCTACTGCCGCCATAGAGCATCCATTTCCTAAATGGCATGTAATTAACTTAAGGTCTTCAATTGGTTCGCCCAAAACAACAGCAGCGCGCTCTGCAACATAGCGGTGTGATGTTCCATGCGCACCGTATTTGCGAATTGCGTATTTTTCACAAAGCTCATACGGAAGAGGATACATATATGCCTTTGGGGGCAAAGTTTGAAAGAAAGATGTGTCAAAAACTGCAACCATTGGCACATTTGGAAGGTGCTTTTTGCAAGCATATATGCCCATAAGAGCTGCCTTGTTGTGAAGCGGAGCAAGCTCTGAAAGTTCATCGATTTTAGCTATCACGTCATCATCTATAAGTACAGAACTTTTAAAATATTTGCCGCCCTGAACAATACGGTGACCTATAGCATCTATTTCATCAAGAGATTTAATGGCAGCATCTTCGCCATTAATTAAAGTATCAAGTACGATTGCAACAGCATCTTCGTGGTTTTCAATATACAAATCAATCTTGTATTCGTTGTCATCTATGCCATGCTTGTGAAAGCCAGCTTCAGAGCCAACGCGTTCGCAAATACCTTTGGCAAGCACATTGTGTTTTTCTACATCAATAAGCTGATACTTAAGCGATGAAGAACCCGCGTTGATAACTAAGACTTTCAAAG
Source organism: uncultured Eggerthellaceae bacterium (assembly GCA_964599515.1). Taxonomy (GTDB): domain Bacteria; phylum Actinomycetota; class Coriobacteriia; order Coriobacteriales; family Eggerthellaceae; genus CAKUOV01. The sequence goes on from CAZRFO010000110.1 coordinate 4,474, forward strand.
AATACCTCCTGGGTTTTTAATGTATCCTAGGATTTTAGGCTGATATTCAACGCATAGGCTCTTTAACAATGATGCTATTCGGCAAGCGGGTAAATACGCTCACGTTCTTATCAATTATTAAGAAAGAGTTGTGTCTTGTTCTTCGTCATCAACCACACCGGAAAGCTTATCCATGAGTTGTTCAACTTCTTGCTGCGCGCCGGTAAGACGTGAGCGCAAATTTGTTATAAGACCCACTCCTCTTTCGTATAGTTTTAAACTTTCTTCTAGTTCAAGACTTCCACTTTCAAGTTTTTCAACAACGCAATCAAGCTCATTCATAGCTTCCCTGAAGCTCAATTCCTCAATTGCCTTTGAACATTCTTGTTTTTCGTCTTCCATATTTACTCCGTTTCGCTATTTTTGCTGCAAGTTATTTCTTTCACTAAAGAAATAACTTCACCGTCATGCATAAGTGTTTTTATTTCATCGCCAGCAGAAATTTCACACGCATTAGAAACAGCGTTTCCGCTTTTGTTATAAACAATTCCATACCCTCTTGATAAAACCGACAAAGGCGAAAGCGCATCAAGCTGCGCTGCAGATTTCGCAAGAGAAAGATTAGCGGCACTCAAGATTTTTTCTTGCGCGTTATTGGCACGCGTTGCATACATTTCACAAGCACTTGCATGCGTTTCAAGCAAACGCGGAAGCAAAGTGCTAATGGTTTTTGCTTGAGCACTTAAATGATGAGTATCTTTTGACAC
>CAZRFO010000111.1:0-5195 GCA_964599515.1 uncultured Eggerthellaceae bacterium
AACAGATTGTGGTAACAAAAGAAAAGTCTGGCGGCAGCAAAGCAGAAATTGTGCTTTAGGGTGTCTGCGTGACAGTTGGAGCGCGCCTCTTGCCATGTGGCATCTTTTGCGCAACGCATTCTGTTTGACGTCCGCCGCATGGCGCCTGGAGCGCGTCGTCTGCCACGCGACGGTTGTGGCAGGCAGCCTGCCACGTGGCGCCTGGAGCGCGTCGTCTGCCACGCAACGCTAGTAGCACGCAGCCTGCCACGTGGCGGTTGCCATAGTGTTTTCTTATTGAAATTTTTCGCAACGCAAAAACACGCTTATAATGTGTATACGCATTTTCAATGTTCGTAATTGCATTCAAACCAAAAAGGAAAACACTTCATGACCGATATTTGCGGCCTTACGTCTGCGCAAGTTCAGGCACGCATTGAACAAGGACAAATAAATACAGATGCACATATCAAAACGCGGTCTCTTTCGCAAATTTGTTTTGACAACATTGTCACGCTATTCAATATTGTAAATCTGGTACTTGCAATCATTGTTTTCTTGACTGGCTCATACAAAAACATGCTGTTCATGGTCATAATTTTGGCTAATGTAATAATTGGAATTGTGCAAGAACTCCGCTCAAAAGCTGTAACAGATAAACTTGCAATTGTGGCAAGTTCTAAAGTAACGGTTTTGCGCGATGGCAAGCGTCAAGAAATTGAAATTAACGAAATCGTCCTTGATGACATCATTCGTCTAGGCCGTGGTGCGCAAGTCCCGGCAGACTGCGTTGTTGTAGAAGGCGAATGTGACGCAAATGAAAGCCTGCTAACAGGAGAAAGCGACCTAATTCACAAGACAAGTGGCGCAACTTTAATGAGCGGCTCTTTTGTGAATGCTGGCTTAGTTGTGGCTCGTGTCATACATGTTGGCGAAGAAAACTACGCAGCAAAAATTACAGCCGAAGTTAAAAAGCACAAAAAAGCTCATTCGGAAATAATGGATACGTTAAACAAGATTGTGAAATACGTGTCCATTTCTTTACCGTTTGTTGGTTGCGCGCTTTTTGTAAGCCAATATTTTTGGACAGACACGCAGCCAGATTTAGTGGAATGCATCTTATCTACTGTGGCGGCACTAATTGGAATGATTCCAGAAGGCCTTATTCTTCTTACTTCAACAGTGCTTGCGGTTGCGGTTATACGCTTGTCTAAATACAAGGTTTTGGTGCAACAGCTGTACTGCATAGAAACTCTGGCGCGTGTAGATACCTTATGTCTTGATAAGACTGGCACAATTACAACAGGTGCCATGCTTCTTAAAAACATAGAGCCAATAAACAATGCTTCCAAAGAAGAAATTGACATTGCGCTAGCAAGCATGGTTGCCGCAGATGAAGACCCTAATGAGACTTCGCGTGCAATATCTGCATATTACGAACCGGCGCAGATAGAACCAATGCATCCAGTGAAAATTGTTCCGTTTTCTTCCGATAAAAAATATTCTGGTGTTGCATTTGAAAACGCAACATACGTTATGGGCGCTGGGCAATTTGTTATGGGCGATGCTTTTGCAGAAATTGAAGAGCGGGCCTTAGAACTTAGCTTGGAAGCGCGCGTGCTTGTGCTTGCTCGCGTTGAAGGATTTACAGAGGCCGGAAACATAATAGGGCACCCGACCCCAATTGCATTTATTTCTATTAGTGATGAAATTCGCTCAACTGCCGCACAAACAATCCAGTACTTCAAAGATCAAGGTGTTGTTGTAAACGTAATTTCTGGCGATGACCCGCGTACTGTTTCAAAGATAGCGGCACAAGTTGGTGTAGAAGGCGCAGATGCATTTGTAGATGCAACTACGCTTAAAACGACAGAAGATGTAGAAGAAGCTGTTGCAAAATACCACGTGTTTGGGCGCGTTAAACCAGAACAAAAGAAGCAATTTGTTGTTGCGCTGCAAAAGCAAGGGCACATAGTTGCTATGACTGGGGACGGGGTTAACGACACTCTTGCGCTTAAACAAGCAGATTGCAGTATTGCCATGGCGGCTGGTAGTGATGCTGCGCGCAATGTGGCTCATCTTGTGCTAGTTGATAACGACTTTGCTAGCATGCCGCATGTGGTGGCAGAAGGCAGGCGCTCTATTAACAACCTGCAGCGTTCGGCTTCTCTGTTTTTGGTAAAGACGCTTTTCAGCATTACGATGGCTGTGCTCTTTGTGTTCCTGCCTTGGAATTATCCTTTCCAGCCAATCCAAATGACACTGGTAAGTGCAATGACTATTGGGCTGCCGTCATTTGTTCTTGCCCTAGAGCCAAACCACGACCGCATCAAAGGCCACTTCTTAGAAAACGTTATCGTGCGCTCAATACCAGGCGCTATCACTGTTGTGTTTTGCGTACTTACAGTGAACATTCTTGGAGATTTCTTCTTCAGCTGGGACTACGAACATGTGTCCACCTTGTCTGTTTTGCTAACGGCTTGGTCAGGCATTATGCTTATTATTAGGTTGTCTATTCCTTTTACGCCTATAAGGGCAGCGCTCTTAGTTGTGTGTTCTGGCGGCACAATATTAGGAGCAACGCTTTTGCATAATCTTTTTGGAATCTACGCGCTAGAGCCCGACATGTGGATAACGCTTGGCGTTCTTATGGTTGTGGTTGCTATTGCGTATCACTTCTTGTATACCTTGTTTGACTACATTCACAAAAAGCAACTAGAGCGTTTTGTTTAAGCTGGGGAGGGTGTCTATAGCGGCGCGCTCTTAGCGAAGGCGCTCTTAGCGAAGGCGTCCTTAGCGAAGGCGTCACTAACGGGGGCGCTTCTTGGCGGAGTCGCTGTTCTGGCGGGATGCGTCTTTCTGGGAGAGTGTGGTTTTCGCGGGGAATGTTTCTGGCGCGCGTGCTCCTAATGGAGTCTAACGAAGCCTATTTTTGCCGGCGGTTCCCTTGTCTAGGGCAGACAAAAGTCCAGGTAAAAAGATTACTATCAAGACAATCGTGCAAAATGCTCCAATTGAAATAGTGTTGCAAATTTGGCCTATGGTTGGGTTTTCAAACATTTGTCCAACTATCGCACACACAAGCACAAGAATTGTTCCGCTAGTAAGAACAGTGTTTATGCTTGCAGAATACGCGCCGGTTAACGCTTCTTTTATAGGTTTAGTTTGCCGTTGTTCGCGATAATTTGTTGTGAACAAAATTCCGTAGTCAATTGTGGCTCCCATCAATATGCATTGAACCACAACAAGCGCCAAGTAATAAATGCTGTAACCTTGCAATCCTATTACCGTGACAGTTACCCAAACACCGCATTCGACTAAAAGCACAAGCAAGAATGAAACTAGCAAGTTTCTGAACGTCAACGCAACAACAATAAAGATTGAAATTGCAGTAAGAAGCGTGATGTAGAAGAGTTCATCGTTAAAGGTTTTGCCCATTTCCCATGCCATTGAACTGCTTCCTATTAGATGATATTCACCACTTGTGGTATTTGCTAGCCACGCGTCAAGTTCATCAAGCGCAGCGTTGCTTTCCTGGCTTCCATCTGCTGCGTTAATGTTGAATTGCAAGATGGAGTAGTTCTTTCCAACAAGCTGGGCTTTAGCATCATCAATTTGCGCCTTCATGTCTTCAATATCTGTGCGCCGGCTGTTGTCAATCCAATTTGCGAAGCGTTCGTCGTTTAAAACATCATCGTGTAAGTATGTTGCAAACTCATCAAAACTCATAGTCCATGAATCTTGTGAATAATTCTTGCTTGCCCAAAACATGTACAAGAGTTCTGTTTCGCCAGTTGAAAGCATTGTGTCTTTTCCGCTTGCGCTACTTATTTCGCTCAAGAGTTCTGCCATGCTGCTTGCGTTATATTCTTCGCCCCCAACTACGGCGTCGCAAAGCTTGCGTGCAGCTTGAAGCTGCGATGAGTTTTCGCTACTTATGAGTGATGAATACGTGGAATTGTTTAGAAGCGAATCGCATAGATACGCAAGCAAAGTTTGTACGCTTGCAGTCCAGCTGCTTGTGTCGCCATGCATGTAGGTGTATAGCAAATACACTTGCTTGGTACTGCTTGCGTCCATTCCTAAAAGGTTTGCCATTTCAGATGCGGAATAATTTGTTCCAACAATTGCCGCATCAACAAGCGAGCTTACACTTGTGAGCTGCGATTTTTGCGAAGCGTCCAGTGAGCTTGAAATGCTTTCATCGCCTAGCATGTAATGTAGCAAATCTTGAATGCTTATGTTCCAGTTGGAAGTGTCTCCATAAAGCAAGTGGTGGTATGCGTAAAGATAAGCTACAGAATTCGCGTCCATTTGCAAAAATTGTGCCATGCTTACTGCATCAAGTGCGCCCGTCATTCCGATTGTTTGCGCATATGCAATAAGTTGGGCTAGTTGTTGAGCGTCTATTGAACTAGCGTAAGCGCTAAAGTTTGGGTTTTGCGCAACGTCAGTTTGTAAAAACGTAGCGAATTGTTCTATAGTCATTGTGTCTTGCGCGCATGCGCCCTGGGCAGCAAAATAGCTCATGTAGATGAACTGCATTGTGCTTTCATCAATTCCAAGAAAACTTGCTGCCGCGCTTGCACTTAGTGGTGTTGTTGTGGCAGAGGTGTCTAAAAATGCAGACACTTGTGAAAGTTGCGATTTCTGGCTTGAGCTTATGCTTTGACCATATGTTGCATCGTTTGCAACTTCGTTATTGATGAAGTTGATAAACGTTGAAAGCGAAAGTGAGCCAGTTGGGTAGCAGTCGTATTCAATGCCGTATGCTAGTAAAATTTGTGCAACATCGCTCTCATTTAAGCCTAAAAAGCTTGCAAGATCTTGCGCGTTGCGCTCTTGCGTTAAGTTTTCCGCGGAAGAAAACTTTTCTAGCTCAGACATATCTTCGCGGTTTTCATCGCTAATTTGCGAGGCAAATACATCATTTTCAAGCACATCGGAAGAGATGAACTGCAAGAAGGTTTGCGCGCTAAGGTCGTAAAGCGTGCCATCGTATTTGTCGTAGAACATCATACGCAAGGTGTCTTCGTTGAAACTTGATGTATCAAAGCCTTCTGCTTGGTTTTCTATTTCTTTGGAAAGTTCGCTTACCTCATAAGGTTTTCCTATAGTGTTTGCATAGCTTGTGATGCTTTTGACTGACGAGTTGCCTTCAAATTCCCCATCAATTCCGCTTATTGCGTCTTTGTCACTATTTGAATAAATAACAA
>CAZRFO010000112.1:0-5154 GCA_964599515.1 uncultured Eggerthellaceae bacterium
ATAAGATCGGTCGCGCGTAACGCCGCGCATTTCATGAACAATGGCTTCATCTGCCTGGGCTATTCTATTGACAAACGTTGATTTACCAACATTTGGTCTTCCTACTACAGCAATTATAGGTAGCGGCATAGTTTTTCCTTCTTCAAAGTTTACGAAAGAGTGCGCCCCACTGCAAACATTATACGTTGCTGCACGACTCTTCCCTGTTAATACTCATAAGTGTTTAAATTTGCATTATCGCAGGTATTTCTATTATTGCGCACGCAATTTGCATATGATTTCTGTAAGAAACCCGCTAGGACTACAAGCGACAGGCAAAACTTGTACACCAGCAATTGAAGAGACTTCATCTAGTGTCATGTTGTCTAGCAAAAGTGCATCATCGTTTAGCACAACATTTGGGACAACGTATATCCGCTCACGCGTGCACGTTGCGCTATTTTGTGTTGTACACGCGTGCTGCGACACATCTTCCTTTACTGCACATGCAATATCTTGGCCAGTCAAAAGACCTGTTACATCCACATTTCCGCCAAAGTAAGTATTAGCAACAGTAAGAGCGCTAAAGCAGTCTTCAATATGTGTGCGCCTTATAAGTTCATCCAAAAAAGGCTGCATAGCCTCGCCAACAATGTAGTGGACCTCAACAGACGTTGCTCGCACTGCATTGGCAAATTTCTCAAACGTGCCATCGTTTTCACACTCGTACCAATCATCCACAAAGCTGCGAATAATACCTACGCCATCTTCAAACATTTCAAAGTCGCCGTAAAAATTTGTATCTGGCAGATTTTCCAAAAGTTGCGCGCCATAAGCGTTTCTGTAAAATTCATCTGCCGCAAACACCCAAGCATTGCCACGCTCGCGCATAGCTTTTTGCTGAAATGGTTCAATATCTCTCAACACTTGAAGTGCAGCAGCTGGATCATTAAAACTTTCCGTAAATGCATTTTGGTGACGCGTATAACCAAGCGGCACTATGCCAATTTGAACAATACCTTTACGTTCATATGCCCAGTTAAGAGTTTCGATTAACTCTTTTCCGTCATTAACACCCGGCACAAGCACAATTTGCGCATGCATTTCTATGCCACACGCAAGCAGGCGGTTTGCAACTTCTAAGCCATGTGCTGCACTATGGCCACCAATCAATTTTTGACGAGTTTGCGCATTACTTGCATGAAGCGAAAACCGCAAAGGAGAAATATGCTGCTCAACTATGCGCGCTTCGTCTTCTTCGCTAATATTTGTAAACGTAACAAAAGTGCCCGACAAAAAACTTAGTCGGAAATCATCGTCGCGCAAGTAAAGTGATTTGCGCATGCCGCGCGGGAGCTGATGCATAAAGCAAAATGAGCAATTGTTTTTGCACGTTTTCACCTTATCAAAAATAGCGCCATCAAAGGTAATTCCCCAATCCTCCTGTGGCTCACGAACAAGCACTACACTTCCAGCGTCTCCAGTTGTATCAACGTAGCTAAGTTCAATTTCATCTTCTGCAGAATACCAACGCCAGTCAATGATGTCGCGCAGTGGGTGCCCGTCAACTGCAGTTATGATACAACCTGGCTCAAAACCAGCATCATAAGCTGGAGAATCAACATCAACACATTCAATGCGTGCACCTTCAATATTGCCAAGCGAAGCAGAACTTATATCTTTATTTGGGTAAATTTCACTCACGCTATTTTCCTAAAAACTACCAAGATTCTAGCGTATTTACAACTGTAGAAATTTGATCTTCGGGAGTAGAAGCACCGGCAGTAACACCTACCGTTTTCACACCTTCAAACCACTCTTTTTTAAGTTCTTCCGCAGATTCAATATGATATGCGCGCACACCAGTTGATTTGCAAATTTCATAAAGACGCGTTGTATTAGAGGAATTGCGCCCTCCAAGCACAATCATGACATCTACCTGCGAAGAAAGAAGTTCAGCAGCTTCTTGTCTGTGTTCCGTTGCCGTACAAATTGTACGTTTTATCTGGGCTTTTATGCCACGTTCTTCCAATTTTGCAAGCAGTTCTTCTAACGCTTTGTGCGTTTGAGTTGTTTGGCTAACAACGCCTAGTTCTTCTGGCAAAACATCTGGCAAATCATTCGCACTAGAAACAACGAGCGGCTTTCCTCCTGCTTGGATTATATAAGCCGTCATCGACTGAACTTCTGGGTGGCCTTCTTCGCCTAAAACAATAACAGTATTACCGCCTTGCGCAAGCTCCGCTGCTCCACTTTGTGCGCGCGCCACAAATGGGCACGTTGCATCTATTAGCGTAAACCCGTGTTCAAGCACAGCTTCCCTAAGTTGCGGAGTAATGCCGTGACTTCGCACAATGACAGATTCGCCACATTTAACTTCTTCAAGCTCTTCAACTGGGCGCACGCCTTTTTCTGCAAGCTCTTTTACAACTGTTGGGTTATGAATAAGAGAGCCTAATGTAACAGCTGGTTCTTTTTGCGATATAGTTTCATATGCAAGGTCAAGTGCGCGCTGCACACCATAACAGGCACCAGAAAATTCAGACTGAATAACTTTCATACTGCGTTACTCTTCTCCGCTGCGTTCATTTTCACTGCGTTTTTCTTCGCTGAGCTCTTGCGCGCCACGCTCATTTTTACAGCTCTCTTTTCCACAACGTTCTTCCACAATACGCGCAGCTTTTGCTTGAGCCGCAGCTTGCACGCATTCTTCATGCGCAGCAATAGCATCTTGCGCACTATGATGCGGAATAGGGTTATCGCGGAAAATTTGTGTATAATCCTTTGAATTAGGGAAAAGCTCAACCATATCAACTTCATCTGGGCTTATCCGCTTAGAAAGTGCAAAGCATTCTCTCATTGCATACCAACTGCATGCGTCTAGGCGTTCTACCTTTGGAAGAAAGTCAAAATCTGAAAGCAAAATTGGTTGCCCGTATTCAACCGATATTTTAGGAAAGCGAACATGTTCGCCCTTGCGCTTGATGTTTTCTGCATTTCGCACGGTCATGGGCAAAATTGGCACCTTAGCCAAACGCGCTATAAATGCTGCACCAGAGTGTAATTCTGGCACTCTGTCACTTTTTCCGCGGCGTGTTCCTTCTGGCAAAATTCCAACAGCTTCGTTATTTTTGAGATGCTTTGTTGCACGTTTAATGGCTTGCATATCTGCAGTGTCACGTTTAATTGGAAACGCGCCAGTACGCGAAAGGATTTGCCCGCCTAGGCCGCCACCGGCGTCAAATAGGTTGTCTCTTCCAATAAAGCGCACCCACTGCTTAGGACGTGCCGCCAAATACATAAAGACTACGTCAAAAAAAGACGTGTGGTTTGCAATGACTAAAACACCACAGCGCTTATTAAATGCACGAAGCGTTTCTTTGTTTGTAACTTTGTATCGAAACACAATCTTGAAAAGAAACGCAAGAACAGCCCAAATGATATTTCCAGCCCAATGCGGAATTTGTTTTTCTTTGGAAGTGCCGCCTATTGGCATATCCCAAAGTTCTTCGCGCGAATAAAACATAACGCCTACGCACTTTCTTGAGCTTTTTTAGCAAGGTCGCAAATTTTGCAAATTACATCTTCAATATATGTAGAAGTTGAATCAATCAAAACTGCATCTTTCGCTTGAACAAGTGGTGAATTTGCGCGAGTTGAATCCGCTTCATCCCTTCGAATAATGTCTGCCAAAACTTCTTCGTAATCCACTGAACCTACTCCGCGGTCAACATTTTGACGGACTCTTCTGTGTGCGCGTTCTTCAGGGCTGGCTGTAAGAAATACTTTGACTTCTGCATTTGGAAAAACAACTGTTCCTATGTCTCTGCCTTCAACAACGTAGTTTCCTGCTAAACCAATTCTTTGCTGTTGTTCAACAAGAGCACTTCGTACAGAAGGAGCAGCAGAAACTGGGCTTACAGCCTTGTCTATTTCCATTGTACGGATTTCATTTGTAACCTCTGTGCCGCCTATAAAAACACGCTTAGGTAGAGGGTCTCCGGCATCGTGTTTAAAAGAAATGTCATAAGTGCTTGCAATTTTTCCGAGTGCCGCATCATCATTTAGGTCTACGCCATTTTGCAGGGCTTGCCAAGCTACCGCTCTATACATTGCACCTGTATCTAGGCAAGAAAACCCAAGCTTTTTGGCAACCGCCTTAGCTACTGTAGATTTTCCTGCACCAGATGGGCCATCTATTGCAATAATCATAAATTTTCTCCTTATTTGCTGCCACATGATTGCGAAAGTTGCGAAAGTAACAAAAGCAATCGCTCATACGACGACATGAACCAAAAATTAAAACAATACGCATTTTAACATGTTGGGCACTGCATATAAGCCGCAGGCATAAGCTGAAGGTGAACAACCGCCAATGCCAACTCAAAATTTCACCACGTTAGTATAATGGTTAATTGGAGTTACGATTACAATTACGAGATTAAGCGCAACAGGCAACTTGTTCAAATGTAAAAAGAAATTCGGCGGTTCTATTGAACCGCCGAATGTTCTAAAACTTATGCAGTTGTAAAACAGCTAAGTGGTTTAGGCTTAAGCAGTTGTCCAACCGCCGTTATGGGCTGCTACAAGAATAGCGAATGCATCTTGTGCGTCAAAGTCGCCACCATTAACGTTTGCAACACCTTCGATTAATTCATATGTTGCACCAGTTGTTTCTGGTTCCCAGCAGTTAATAAGCTTTGTGCGAGCATCTGTGCCTTCAGCATAAACTTTATTAACCATGTCATATGCAACTTGAGCGTCTACTACATTAAGTTTGCCACTGTTGTTTACATCACCCTTGATTGCAGGGTTTAGACCAATAGTAAATGCATCCAATTTTGCATCAGCAATATCAAGTTCTGTAGGGTCACCGAATTTGCTTCCAACAGCCTTTGTTAAAGAAACGCTAGCACTTCCAGCCTTTGTGCACTTAAATGTTGCAACAGCAACTGTGCCATCTGTTGTGCCTTCGTTGTTTGCGAATTCAAACGTTGGAGATACTGTCTTTGAGGCTTCATCTCCTGTGTAGAACACCAATTTGTCACCAGACAAAGCACTGCCTTTTGTAATGCTTTGCAACTCAAGATTGTCGGAATACTCAAAGGTTGCTTGGCCTGAAGCCGTAATGTTTTCCATATCAACGTTTACCGTAACTTCATCGCCTACTTTAAG
>CAZRFO010000113.1:0-5093 GCA_964599515.1 uncultured Eggerthellaceae bacterium
CCAAGATTGAAGAAGTGTTTGTGATATCAAACCACACCGTAAAAGCTCATGTGTACGGTATTTACCAAAAGACCGATGTCCATTCCCGCCAAGAGCTCATTGAGCTTATCGAGCAGTTTTCTCGCGAAAATACTAAGGACTAAGGTAGTGTTGTAGGAGATTTGGGCTTAATTTCCTAGGCAAAATGCCTACAACGGGAGACTTAGCACGCGTGACCGAACTTAGTTAGTACAGTAATCAGCGATAGATGATTCAATTCCGAGAAGAGATAATCCCTTACTCTTCTCCTGCTAGCTTGGTGTTTACAATCTTATCAATTACCTCTTGATGGCTATGAACATTTAGCTTGGTGTAAATGGTGCGAATGTGCGTTTGAGCTGTGCTTTGGCTAATGGTAAGTCGCTCCGCGATAAAGCGAGCGTTGCGGCCAACAGCCAGCAATTCTAGCACTTCCAGCTGGCGCGGGCTCAGTTCATAACGGTCGGCCAAAATGCTACACCGTTGTTGCAATGAGCTTTTTTCAAGGCGCTTGGGGTCTACGCCCATAACCAGAATACTCTCATCGGGGTAGCGGTCTTTTCCTACAAAGCTTGCCAATAAACAATACATGCTGCCAAAGATTAGCGATATATAATGAGTAGGAAATTCAAATAAATTAAACTTTACTATAAGTACGCCCGCTACAAGACCAATTCCAAAGCCTGCAAAATCAAAGGCATTTGCTTTAGCAATAACTGAAATAACGTTAAGTTTGCAAATGCGACAATGCTCGCAAATGGCAGAAAGCCCAATAGAAAATATAATTGCGAATGTGCCCGCTAGTAAGAAAAGGGCAATAAGTCGCAACCATACAACGTTTGTGCAAAGAAGCAATAGGCCAATAACTGGCAAAGAATGCGAAACGGGACTCAAGGTTCTTTCGCTAATCAAACACTCGCTTCTTTGATCTAAGTACAGTAGTAAACCGCCAATAGCTAGAGCTGCAAGTATCACAATAACTTCTGCAAGTGAATTAACAGTACCAATGCAAATGCCTACTTGGAAATAGTTAAGGGTTAGCATAATAGTAGACTGAGTGTCAATTCTTGATTTTCTATCAGGATCGTTAGGTGCTGCAGTTATTTTTCGCTTAGCTATCTTACCAAATACGCAAAACCCGCTTACTAGGGATACAAGCAATGTGATTGCTTCAAAAAGCAGCAAAAACGAGGTAAGGACAAATATAAGTATAAGGGCAGCCCCAAATCCTAAAAGAGCAAAGCAAGAAACAAAACCAAGAACATGTGTATCATCGGGCTCAAAGCAAACATATGGAAACCAAAAAGAGAATAGCAGCGCGCAGCTGCATCCGCCGCATGACATGATTACGAAACGCGCTTGAGGATAGCCGGGGAAAATAATTGATAGAATAGCCATCACAAACATAACCGCTACAAGAACACATGAACTTACTAGTAATGGCAGCCCGTTATGCTGGCTTATAGACTTTGCAAACAGCCTTATTGCCACACAGGTTACTACTGCTGCCAATACACCAATAACAGCTTCAGCAGCAGACGCGTTAGAGCACCATGGACAAGAAATAACAATAAGGCATATTGCTCCCATTAAACTGGTACAAGCGCCTAATAGAATGAATAGTCGAATTTGATAACGCTCAACATTAGCAGGTGGTCGTGAAGAAGCTTTTCTTTTTGAAGAAGAAGCAAGCTGGTCGTTAGTAATATCATTCGGCATATCTGCTCTCCTTCATGAACCAGTCAATTAGTTCTTGCTGTGAGTGAACTTCTGTTTTGCGGTAAACAGACCCTATGTGAGTTTTAACGGTATAGTGGGAAATTCCAAGAGAAGCCTCAATGTCGCGTGCATTATTGCCTTGAAGCAAAGCGGTAAAAACTTCAAGCTCTCGGCTGGTTAGTCCATGGTTTTTTCCAATGCGAATGCAGTCTTCTTTATTTATACTGATGTTGTTTGTTGCTGTTTTATCCGAACTAGTTGGCGTGGGCTTAGAGATGTCTTTTATAGGGGCTTCGCTTTTAATGTGTTGTTCTGTGTTTTCCTTATTTTCATCTTCGTTTTTCTGAAAAACTTTATCGGCCTTTGCAAAAAACCCTAAGCAAGCAATAATGAAGCATATAGTAAAAATAAGTGTTCCACCAGCACAAACTAACATTACCACAGCATTATTATTGTTGAATGAAAGAACAAGGATAGCAAGCAAAATAACAAGGTAAAAAACGCTTAACGCAACTAATCGAGGTAATACATATGACTGTTTCGATGCAGAGTTTGCGTTCTTTTTTGTGTTAAATAATTTGTAGTCTTCGTCTATTTTTGTAGCTCCCATGTTCAATGCATCCCCCCTTGCACCGTTCATGTTTAAATTTTCTACTCTTACTTGTAATTACATAGTATGCGGTAGATATGCGGGTACATTTTTAGTTAGATTTCTTATAAAGACAAATGTACCTGGTTTTCTTTATAAGAAATATTCTGCATATGTGCACCTATAAAAGGCGTCATATGCAGAATACCTTCTATTCAGCATTAAGCAAAGTCAGCAGCAGAACGCTCATCAATTATACGGGAAACGGTGTCGTACACGCCAGGGAAATTCGAAGAATTCAATCCTGATGTCATGCAAGGAATGTAATGAACATTGCTATGTACAAAATCAAGTGCAGTGTTTACTTCGGTAACAACTTCTTCTTCTGTCCAGTCGGGTTTATCGATCATAGCATTTTCAATGCCACCCATAAACGTTATTCTGTTGCCCCACTCTTTAACAAGTCGAGGAAGATCGTTTGTGGTACGAAGGCAACCTTGCCAAATGTCAATGCCTACTTTTTCCATCATAGGAAGCAGTGTTTCGCCATAAGAATCGGAATGATGCACAATAAGCTGAACACCATGGTCTTTGTAGTAGCCATATACTTTTTGGTAGGGCTTTAAGAAGAACTCTTCAAGCATATCAGGCGCCATAAAACTAGAAAGTTTAGTTCCCCAGTCATCATGGTGCAAAAGAGCATCAGGTTTAATATATTTAATGTGGCACTTAGCAATTTCAAGCTCGTAATCGGTAATCATAGCAATGAGCTCTTCCATTTCTTCGGGCTCTTCGTAGAAAGCGGCCATGCATTCGCTAAGCTCCATTAAGTGGTGGCAACGCTCAAGCATACCGGGAATACAAACGCTTGTTACGAATTGTTCGTTTCTGTCCGTTGCTTCTGCTTCAGCTTGCAACGGCTCCCAAATTTCTGCGCAATCGGGATTTTTTGGGGGAATTATTTCGTTTTTCCAATTGCAGATGTCTTTAATAACGCGGTGTTCCATGTCATGCATGGGGAAAACACCCATATTGCCCTGGCTCTTCTGATATACGCCCCAGTCATCAATCATATAACCGTCTGATTCCATATGTGATAAATCATAGTTAATCATGGGAGTAATCAAATGAAATGCCTCGTACTGATTAACGTATCTGTCGGGGTTTCCTCCGTTAATGCATTCTATTAGGTTTTGTCGCTTGGTAAGCATTAAGTCCTCCTGTTTTTTAGCACTTCTAATAAATATTAACTAGGCCTACTTTTCTCTACGAGAAAAACAACCGTCTTTAAATATCATGAATCGGATAGGTGTTCTATCCATAAAAAAGGGGGAAATGTTTTGATGATGGGATTAGTTATCCTTTACTAAAAATAATGAGTTAATCATATTTGGTCAGTCGATAAGGATGATTTCTTATATATAGAATTTAAAAAAATACTAATGAGATAGTACTTTTAAGCTAAATCTACCGCTTAGGTGAGTAATGCCAGACGATGTCTAATAAAAAGTCAAGAAGAAATTTGTAAGTGGCAAAAATTCATCCTTACTCTTTTTAATCTTTTAAAAAGAAGAATGAGGAAAAACGAAAGTAATTATTTCAAACTAAGAACATACCTATGCTGAAGTAAAAAATATTTCACTATACCCACGGGATGTATTTCGGATTTCGCGCGAGTATCGTGTACTTGCGCATAAAAAGGGGGGCTGTGAAGCAAGGAATTAACCTTGTGTCATTGAACCTCTTTGTTTCATGCGAAATTCTTAGGGGAATAGAGAGTTGAGAGAAGAAAGAGAGGTGTACGTATGAGCGAGGATGCTTTCTACAAGACGGCAGAAGTAGTAAAGCTGGATACGCTTTCCGATGTAAACGACATTGGTAAGCCCTGGCGCTACGAAGAGGATGGTTTGACGGTGACCCGTACAAGCCCGTGGTCTCCTCCCGGATGCCATCCCGTAGGTTGTGGTTTGAAGCTGTACGTAAACGACGAAGGTAAACTTGTTAAGGTTGAGGGTGACGAAAACAACCCCGTTACGCAAGGACGTTTGTGTCCAAGATGTATTGCGCTTAAAGATTACATCTATAATCCTGCGCGTATTCTTCATCCTATGAAGCGTGATCCAAAAGACCGTGGCAATGCTGATGCATGGCAGCAAATTTCCTGGGAAGAAGCTTTTGATATTATTAAAAGTGAGTATGACCGAATCACTGCTGCTTATGGCCGCGAGTCTATTGTGGTGTTCGCTGGTACTGGTCGTGAGGGCGGCACGTTTGCTCCTTATGGTACCATGTGCTTTGGTACGCCAAACTTCTGCTATACGCAGTCTGGCTATGCTTGCTACACTCCTCGTTTGGCAGCAATTGCTTATATTGGTGGTACTACCTATCCTGAATGGGACTACGCAGGTGCTCTTCCTAAGCGTTGGGATGATGAGCGTTATGACCTTACCGAAGTTCTGATTGTTTGGGGCAAAGCACCGCTTGAGTCTAACCCCGACGGTTTCTTTGGTCATGCAGTAGTAGACGCTATGCGTCGCGGTACTCGCTTAATTGTTATTGACCCTCGTGTTACGTGGTTAGCAGCTCGCGCTGATATCCATTTGCAGCTTCGTGCTGGTACCGATACCGCACTGGGTATGGCAATGGCTAACATTATTATTAGTGAAGATCTTTATGATCACGACTTTGTTGATTACTGGTGCTACGGCTTTGAGCAGTTTGCGGCACGAGTAGCAACTATGACTCCTGAAATGGCTGCCGATATTTG
>CAZRFO010000114.1:0-5086 GCA_964599515.1 uncultured Eggerthellaceae bacterium
ACAGATGTCGTCGCGCGTGACGTAAACTTGTATACGGCCTTTCGAGTCTTGAAGTTCGGCGAAACTCGCTTTGCCCATTACGCGGCGACTCATCATGCGGCCTGCTATCACCACTTCGCGCGGCTCGCCTTCATCCTTAAACTCGCGCTTGATGTCCTCCGAATAGGCGTTAGTGGGGAACTCTGCGGCGGGGTAAGGCTCTATGCCCATGTTGCGAAGTGCCTGTTCAACGCGGCTTTCAATTTCATCTTTTGGAATGTCAAAATTTTCCAGGCCGTAAAGAATTTCATCTTCAACAATTGAAGAAACCATTTGGCTTTCAATGTCTTGGCAAACGCTTCCCACCAAACGCGAAATATCTGTAAGGTTTGTCTCACACGTGTCATGTCCGTCAATTGTCACGCTGCCGTAAAAGTCCCCCGGATAGCAATGCGGCACAATTCCGTTAAACATGTACGTAAGAGAACTTTTTCCACTTCCAGCTGCACCTGTTATGCCAACAAATTGTCCATCTGGAATACGCAAGTTAATGTTGCGCAAAACAGGTTCTACACCTTCTTTGTATTTGAACGTGAGTTCTTTTATTTCAATCATGATTAAATTCCTTTAACAAAACGGCTCCGTTACATCGGTACGGCTTTTCTACATCAGGACTGTTTAAATGTGGCATGAATTTCGCTTTGTTATTGCCCAAGACCTTCGCCACATTTAAACCGGTAATACTGCCCGCGACCTTCGCCAACTTTAAACTAGCGCTTCAAAACTGCACGTAGAATTGGAGTAAGCACAGCCACAAACACAGCATTCATGCATGCAGTTGGAAGAACAACTATGGAATACGTTGCAAACACAACACCAAGAGACAAGCCGTTAAGCGCGCTTCCTACGATGATTGAAAACGTGTAACCAGATGCGCACGTAGCAATAAAAGCGATGATTGCCGGAAACACAACGCCTTGGCAAACCTTGTTTTCCTTCGCAAGCTTATAAAAAATAGCAACCAAAATCCCGCAGACTATAGCACCCACAAGCTCGGAAGCAATATTTACCATTGGAGTTGCATTAAGCATTGGAATTTGGCTAACCAAACCAACAAACAAGCCGATGATTGCCGACTGATGCAATTTTGGACGGATAAGAATGATTGCCAAACAGTACGATGCAATCATGAAGTTTGCCTTGCAGCCGCCAATGCTAAGAAAGTTTGCCACGGTGAGTTTAAGCACCGCTCCTGCTGCCACAAGCACCGCGATTAGAATCAAATCACGTACACTAAAACCATTAGACTCTTCAACTGCAATTTCACGTTTCTCTGCCATTTTCTTTTCTCCTTTTCTCTAGCAGAACTTTTACTTTTTGTCAGTTGAATGCCCATCCTTTGCTTGGAGCAGTTCTGGTTTTGTGCTGGCGCTGGAAGGCGCTTTCGGCGCCACTCGCGGCCGCTTTCAAGGCTGCAAACGGTGCCTGCCATTAGCGCAGCCAAAACCAAATCCAGAACAAAACCCCTTTTCAGAGCAAAGAAAAAAGCCTGTCCTCGTAAACACTTACATACGCAAATGTTTAAAAGGACAGGCTTTGTAACCTGCGGTGCCACCTTTTTTGACTTGGTATTACCCAAGCCCACTTTTGACTGTGCCATCACACAATCTGCCTTTAACGCAGGCTCACGGTCCAGATACTCAGCTTTTGTTATGTCCAGCATATCGCGCCCCAAAAAGGCGCATCACGCATGAACAAAAAGCCTTTCCCTTTTCCCTCGGCGATCCATTTGCTATTCAGCTTCCTGCGGGACTCTCAGCACCGCCCGCTCTCTGTGAGTGCTTAAATAGTTTGATCTTCGCCTCATCGGTTTTTGGATATTCAATTGACAATGTGCGAACTTTATCACTTTAAAATGTGTTGTAAAGAAAAATTAACAAAAATTTTTTGTGCGGTGTTTTATACTTTTTTGCATGCACGCGGAGATGCAACACGCGAATGCGCCACAAAACGCAATGCGCGCTGCGCTCACATGAAAGTGTCAGCGTCCACGCAACGCAAAACAGGTGCCTGCAACTAGCATATGACCTGATGAGCACCTTGGCGCAAGGTAGATTGTTTACTTCAACAACGAAAGGAAAACTATGGACGATTGTTTATTTTGCAAGCTGATTGCAGGGGAAATTCCTTCAAAAAAGGTTTACGAAGATGACGACTTTTACGCATTTGACGACATCGAGCCAGAATGCCCAATTCACACGCTTGTTGTACCAAAGCATCACTACAAAGACCTTCAAGACAATGTTCCAGAAGAACTTTTAGGCAAACTTTGGAAGGTTGTTCCGGAAGTTGCAAAGGCAAAAGGCGTTTACGAAAGCGGCTACAGGTCTGTTATCAACACAGGTCCAGATTCTGCAACAACGGTGCCTCACCTGCATGTTCACATTCTTGGTGGTGTGAAGCTTGGACGTTTCACATTTGAAGGGTCTCAACGTTTGCAGTAAGAATTTTTTGTTGGCGAAGTGTTCGCTAAAGGACACTTCGCCAAAATGAAACGCTATGCTATTCCAAGCAAAACTCCAACGCAGCGCACAACGAACGCGACAATCCATGCCACAACGCACTGCCCGCATGCAATTCCCAGTGCCCACTTCCATCCAAGTTCGCGGTTGATGCTTGCAATCGCGGCAACGCACGGCGTGTAGAGCAGGCAAAACACCAACAGACAGGCGCCAGCAAGCGGGGTAAACGCAACAGATAGCGCAGCCACGCCACCATACAAGACAGTCATCGTAGCAACTACGCTTTCCTTTGCAATAAAGCCAGAAACAAGAGCTGTTCCAATGCGCCAATCGCCAAGACCAAGCGGTGCCAACACTGGCGAAATCAATCCTGCTATCTGGGCTAACATACTATCTGCGGAATCTTCCACAACATTTAAGCCAAAACCAAAAGTTTGTAAGAACCAAATAATCAAAACTGCAAGCAAAATAACAGTGAAGGCGCGATGCAAAAAGTCGCTGCATTTGTCCCACATTAAGTGCGCCACATTTTTAGGCGCTGGCATGCGGTAATTTGGAAGTTCCATAACAAACGGAACCGCATTGCCACGCAACACAAACTTTTTCAATAGGAACGCCACCAAAATGCCTGTTAGGATTCCCAAAACATACAAGCAGGCAACAACAAGACCAACTTGTTGCGGGAAAAACGCAGCGCCAAGAAATACATAAATTGGGAGCTTCGCAGAACAACTCATGAACGGCGTTAGGATAATTGTAAGTTTTCTGTCGCGTTCGGACGGTAGAGTGCGAGTTGCCATAACACTAGGCACGCTGCATCCAAAACCAATGAGCATAGGCACAATGCTTCTGCCCGAAAGCCCCAGTTTACGCAGTGGTTTGTCCATCACAAATGCCACGCGCGCCAAGTATCCGCTGTCTTCTAGAAGTGAAAGGAAGAAGAACAGCACAGCAATAATTGGAACGAACGACAAAACGCTGCCAACGCCGCCAAAAATGCCGTCCACTATGAACGACTGCAGCACATCGTTTATATTTGCGCTCTGCATAGCAGCCGTGCACGCTTCTCCCGCCACAGTTATGGCGCTTTCTAGCACGTCTTGCAAAAACGCGCCTATAACTTCAAACGTTAAGAGAAACACTGCAATCATAATCAGCAAAAATGCAGGAATAGCCGTAAAGCGCCCGGTAAGAATTCTGTCAATCTTTTGGCTGCGCGCATGCTCGCGGCTTTCATGCGGTTTGACTACAGTTTGCCCGCAAACTCGCTCAATAAAGGAAAAACGCATGGTTGCAATTGCAGCCGCGCGGTCTAGGTGGCTTTCTGTTTCCATCTGCGCCACCAGGTGTTCTATGGTTTCAAGCTCGTTTTGATCCAGGTCAAGTGCCTGTACCACCAAAGGGTCACCTTCGGCAAGTTTTGACGCCGCAAAACGCAAAGGAATTTTCGCCCGCTTTGCATGATCTTCTATCAAATACATAATTCCATGCAGACACCTGTGTATGGCGCCGCCGTTTTCAACTTCGCTGCAAAAGTCTTGCTGCTTTGGAGCTTCTTCGTAGTATGCAACATGCATGGCATGATTTACGAGTTCTGTAATTCCTCCGCCTTTAGCTGCACTAATTGGCACAACCGGAATCCCAAGCTGCGCCTCAAGTTCATTCACTAAAACAGAGCCGCCGTTTGCACTTACCTCATCCATCATGTTAAGCGCCAAAACCATGGGAATCCCCAGTTCAAGCAACTGCATTGTAAGATACAAGTTGCGCTCTATATTGGTAGCATCCACAATGTTAATAATGCCGCACGGGTTTTCTTCCAGCAAGAATTGCCGCGTGATAATTTCTTCAGACGTGTATGGACTCATAGAATAGATGCCGGGCAGGTCAACAACAAGAGTGTTTTCATGTCCTAAGATTGGGCCTTCTTTTCTATCAACAGTAACGCCGGGGAAGTTTCCAACATGTTGGTTTGAGCCTGTGAGCTGGTTAAAAAGCGTTGTCTTGCCGCAGTTTTGGTTTCCTGCCAATGCGAATGTAATCTTTTTGTCTATTGGAAGCGGGTTTTCTGTTGTTGAATCGTGATAGCGGCCACCTTCGCCAAAACCTGGGTGCTCTGTTTCATGCGGGTGCCCACCTGGGAAAATGCCATTTTTGTTTGGCGTGCCGGAATTGCGCTGCGGTGTGTTTGTCTGCGCGATTTCGTCGTCGATAACGTCACACACCGTAATGCGCGCAGCATCTTCACGGCGCAGCGTAAGCTCATACCCATGAATGCGCACCTGCACGGGGTCTCCCATGGGGGCATATTTAACCATGGTCACATTCGCGTTAGGGATAAGCCCCATGTCAAGAAAATGCTGACGAAGCTGCTGGTCAAACTCGGGTTGCACAGTTGGCTGAGCTGCGGCAGCGTCGACTGGTTGTTGCTGGTCAGGCTCTAGTTGCACGGCTGGTTGGGCTGCGACAGCTGGATGCTGCTGGGCAGCTAGCTGTGCGGCTGGCTGTTGCTGGACAGCTAGCTGTGCGGCTGGCTGTTGCAATGCGGCTTGCGATGTATCTACACCAACATCCACGATGACGGC
>CAZRFO010000115.1:0-5029 GCA_964599515.1 uncultured Eggerthellaceae bacterium
CTCGTCCCGTCTCCGTATAATCCGTAGTGCCTTTTTTGGTTTTATATGCAATAGCTTTTCCGTCAGCATCAAACAACTTAATGTTGAGGTTTTTGTCAACATCTTTAGCCACGACAAATGTTTCAAACATGTATTCGTTACCAGTTGACTTAGCATCAGCAATCAGTGTCTTTTCGCCGTTAAACATAGCATAGGCACCAGTTGTGTTGAGCTCGTCCGGAATAACTACATATACTCTAACGCCAATCTTACCTTCTGTATTCAATGACGTACCACTCGTATACGCCCAAACGCCATCTTCGGCGATTGTTGCAGTTGCAGCGGCGCCAGCTTTGATTGGGTATTCATTTACTGTATCACCTGAAATACCAACAACGCAGTACTTGTCGTCTTCCAACATTGACAAACTTACGTTGCCAGCACTTGCAGCCGTAAACTTCACAGTTGCAATCTTTACGGAAGTTCCAGCTTTAACCACTGAATCTTTGCCACTCATAAATGAAACAGTCACTACACCCTCTTTTTCAGACGCAATAAGCTTCACGAAAGATTGAGTTGTAGTAATATCAACATTTCCATCTGTGTCTTTTACTACAGTAAGCTTATCGCTCGGATAAGAAAGCTTAAGTTCACCAGCAGAAAAATCTGTTGAAGCACTCATGTAAAGATCTACTGTTACCGTGTCACCCACTTTGATTGAGCTGTTTTGAATGCTTGCCCAATCGGTAAATGTTGGGGTTTCTGCGTAAGCAGGAGTTGCAACCGCAGGAGCAAGAGTTAGCGCCAATACTAAACCTGCAAGTGCTGCAAGCGCTTTGCCGTAAACGCCCTTTCCATGAGCTAAAATTTTACTCATAACTTTTCCCTTCTCTTATATGCACCATTTGCTAATGCAATCTAGTGCAGTATAACGCATGTTCAATCTTTTTATACTGAGAAATATCCAAACTCTAGAATTATTCTTTTATGCGCATAGTCGTGAGAATTTGCAGTTTCCGCCAAAAAAACTAAGCCCAACTAAAATAACTAAACTCAGCTAAAGAAACTAATTTTAGCCAAACAGACTAAACATAGCTTGACAGTGCTATATATTTATATCGATTGTGCGAGTTTACGCTTGACTACGTTTATTTATGCGTGTTTGTGCTTATTTATAACACGGAAAATACGTTTGGATATGAATGCAACTGCGGCAATAGCAACAGCGCCTAACGTCATAAATATGGCAGTGGTAGGACCAGGATAAGCAATAACAGCTAGGCCGCCTTCGTCTACTACAACTTTTCTGCCTTGAGTCTGTGCATAAGTAGAAGGAATGGTGCTTACGCCGTCTTGTTTGTCAAACGACATCAAATAGTCTCTGAACGCTTCCCATTCTTTAACTTCATTTCCGTCTGTATCCGTCAAAGAGCATGTGTAGAAATCTTCAACTGTTGTTCCGTCTTCATATTTTGGCGTGATAGACAAAATGCCTTTGGTTAATCCGTTTAGCATGCCAAGCATATTTACGGCATACATGTTTGCGCAGACCTTATACATTTGGTCATCAACAATTTCTACGCGCTGACCATCTTTTTCCAAATAAACATCTGTAACTCGGTCAAGAATTGCCCTGTTAGGATTAAACGTGTACTTCAATCCTGAATAGCTCATCTTAATTGAGCTTACCATTTCACCCAATGAAGCGTCTAATTCAACTAGCAACTTGAGTTCTTTGCCAGTTATATAAGCACATGCCAAAGGATGACCAGCAGATCCATCTGCGCCAACGCCTAAGGAACAAATCTCAAACGCATCAGCCGTTGTGATATCCCCTTCAAAAAGAGAACCGCGGATTGTGCCTAAACCAACAAGCGCTACATCTATGTCATCTATGCCAGCCTCTTTTGCAGCATAAATATATGAGTCTGCAATTAAGTCACCAATTGGATATTCTTGGTGTGTTGCATACATTTCATCTAACGAAATGAAGTTATAGTCAAGACGCGCAATTACTTCGTCAAACTTAGTTGGAGAATCCGCCAGATAAGTTTGTTCTATGCTTGACTTGCACTCATCTATGAATGAAGCCATTTCTGCGTCTTCTTCTACAGATTCATCAATTGGTAAAAGCTCGTAATTTTCAAGCGAAACAGTTCCGTCCTCTTCAACAGAAAGAGTCATAGAACCTAAGTATTTTAAGTACTCATACGCAGAGCCTAAAATTGTTCCATCTTCTACGATGGCATCATGATAAACGCTGTGCGAATGGGCGCTAATTACAACATCAATGCCTGGAACAGCATCTATTAGGTCAAAGTCATCGCCGGTTTCTCCGTCTCCATTTGTGCCTGAATGTGAAAGGCAAATGATGACATCGCATTTATCTTGAAGCTGGTCTACAACCAACTTTGCTGTTTCAATATAGTCATCCCAGTTCATTCCGCTTGTTGGAGAATCTTCTATGCTGTTTGGACCTGCAATGCCAAAGATTCCAAGCTTTACGCCGTTAACCTCTGTAATTGCATAGTCTCCAACACCGTATTTTTCAAACGCGGCTTTGACCTGCTGTTGCTCTTCTGTGAGCTCTCCGTCAAAGTTGATGTTTGCTTCCAAAATTTTTGGCAGTGGGTCGCCAGAATTCATTGCGGATTGCAACATTTCCGCAAGGCCGGTTCCGCCGTAATCCCACTCGTGATTGCCAAAAGTTGTAACAGCACAACCAAGCTTACCAAGTACACGCAATTCAAAAGCATCTGTTGAATATCCAGCCTGGAAGAGCGTTCCCATTGAAAAGTCGCCACCGTCAAGATATATTGTGTTTGCATCTGAGTTTTGCTTGATAAGCGTTGCAAGACGTGCAGCACCGCCGTGTTCGCAAATTTCCCCTTCAACGTAGCCTTTTGTTGGCTCTAAGTATGAATGGATGTCATGCGTGAATAAGATTTTCACTTCGCGCGCACCAGTTTGCGTTGAACCACCTGTTGCTGCTGTAGTTCCAGATTGTTGGGAAGAGTTTGTTGTAGTTTGAGCTTCTGCTGCTGGTATTTGCAAAGCGAAGATACCAGCCAATGCAACGACCAACATCGCAACAAACACGCACACAAATATTGGTTTAGCGAAATGTTTCGCAGCGTTCATGAGTGCCTTCCAACAAAAAACATCAAATTACCTAAAAATGAACGGTTGTGCGAATTTTAACACTAAAAATTAGCACATGTACATGTCTTTAAAATTTTCATAATTTAACGTACCATCTGGGCTTATAACTGGCAAGTCGGAGGATTTTTTGACGAAAACGGAGCATTATGGTGAATGGAAAATACCAGCGTTGAAAATTGGCGAATTAGGCGAAAATTTGACGTTTTAGCCTTGGGAAAAAGAGACCCGGTGTGCTAGGGGGTCGTACACCGGGTTAAGGAGGGGTTGCAGCTAACAAGCTGCCTGCTTAGGGAAAAAGCAGATCACATAATCAAGGGGGATGTTATGTGATGTTTGTAGTATACGTACGTTTTTTCCGCTGCGCTAGCAACATGCCGCAAGCGGCTCAATTTTCACGGTGAATATTAGATTGCGTCCATTATTAACCTTTTAAGTATAATCTGGCGCCGTTCGCGCTTGAAATGACAGTTACATTAGTGGTCCAACAGAACATAACTTGACGTTATTTGGCGACTTTCGCGCTTGCTGAGCAATTTGCAACAACGAGACAAACACGCGCCAAACACATGTCAATGGCTAAAGCCACTCGTTAAAACAACCGCCTTGTCCACTTCGCTTATTTTGCACTACAGCGTTTATGCAAACATACATGCGGTCCGAATTTTTTGCGCTACTATATACCAACACAACGAAAGGACACGCAATGGCAGATATAGAGATGCGGTTTAACCGCGATATGCTAGTTTTAAGTTCAGATTTACGCGCAGGTTTAAACAGGCTTGGCGTAGATTCCGAAAACGACCTTGAATTTATGAACCTTGTAGAGCCAGATTCTATTCGCGACCTTCTTCGCCTAGAACTTACCGCTGGCGCACAATGCTTAGTGCTTGGAACGCGACACATGACGCCTGCGCAACTTGCCGCACGCGGTATGGACGGGCGCGCAAAAGAACTTGCAGTTGCAATTTTTACCGTTGCCAGTCAATTGAAGCCTCAACATATTTTGGTTGAGCTTGCGCCGTGTGAACTTCCGCTAGATGCAAGTTCTAAAAATTCCCTAAACGAACATCGCTCACAATATGCGGAAGCCGGAAGAACCTTCGCAAAAGAAAACTTTGATGCATTTTATTTGCAAGGATTCACAGACACCGTAGATTTAAAGTGCGCGTTGATGGGATTGCGCCAGGTAAGCGACAAGCCAATTTTTGCTTCTGTTGAAGTAGATGGCGAAGGCACGCTTCCAAAGCGAGGCACGCTTGAAGAAGCCGTAGAAGTTATGGAAGAATTCCAGGCCAGCGTTGCTGGTATTTGCGTAGCGGCTGGCATTGAAAGTGCAGTTGAACTAGCTAAGCGTATGAACGCCGCCACTTCCCTACCAAAGCTTGTTGAATTATATGTGAGGGAGCGTAATGAAAAACAAGGGGAAGCCACAGCAGAAAACCCATACTACTGCGCAGATTGCATGGTTGAAGCTGCCACAAAATTGCGCGGCGCAGGGGTGCAGTTTTTACGTGCTGCTGGAAAAGCATCGCCAGCATATACGGGTGCGCTTGTTGCGGCAACTTACGGATTTGATGTTACTTTATCTTAAGTATTGGCAGAACAACAATCCGTGCATTGCAGAAACTTACGAATTTGACGTTACTTTTCTGTAACCAAATTCAAAAAACAACCACATTGCCAACATAGCTTCCGCAAAACCGCCCCCTATAATACTCACATAGGCTAAATCAAGTTTTCCCCTTTCCCTTGTTTAGCCGCATAACCCCTCCTTGTGGCCTAGGAATTACCCGCTCCTAGGCCTCCTTTTTTTAATAGCCCGACACACCAGGTCAATGGCGGCAAGGTATATTCACTCATAGTCCTGTGCTTGAATTTTCGTGGTGCA
>CAZRFO010000116.1:0-5010 GCA_964599515.1 uncultured Eggerthellaceae bacterium
TTGTGGAACGCCTAAGTTTTGCGAAAGCAAAAGCTTTGCAAAAATAAAATATGCTCCAACTGCAGCTAAAGTTGTCTGCCGTTTGTATAACGTGTGGCTATGGTAAAACTGATATCATGGCAAGAACAATAACTGCAATAAACCATGCATGGTGTGCATGTGACTACTGAACGCTGGTATTATGACAAGAACAATAGCTGTAATTGATGGCAATTCGCTTATGCATCGCGCTTTTCACGCGGTGCCTCCTACTATGAATGCGCCCGACGGAACGCCCACAAATGCGGTCTTCGGGTTTTTTTCTATGTTCCTAAAATTCTTAGACGAGTCAAAGCCTGACGCCGTTGTTTGCGCTTTTGACTGCGGAAAGCCAGCGTTTCGCGTAGAAGCGTTGGCTCAATACAAAGCGCAGCGCCCGCCAATGGATGACAACTTGCGCGTGCAATTCCCAATTGTTGAAAACCTGCTTTCTGCTATGAACATCCCAATTGTTAAAGTGCAAGGTTGGGAAGGGGATGACATTTTAGGCACAGTTGCTGCCAGAAACGAAGCGCTAGGTGGTCGCACTCTTTTGCTAACGGGAGACAAGGACGCAAGTCAACTTGCAAGTGAGCTTACTCACATTGTTTCCATGAAAAAAGGTGTTACAGACATTGAAATCATGGGACCAAAAGAAGTTGAAGAAAAATACGGTGTGACGCCAGAGCAAATTCCAGATTTTCTTGGGCTCATGGGAGATTCTTCAGATAACATCCCAGGCGTTCCTGGCATTGGGAAGGTTAGTGCGGCAAAGCTTTTGCAGCAATTTGGAAGCATTGACGGCTTGTATCAAAACCTTGACAAGCTAAAAGGCAAACAGCTTGAAAACGTGCGTGATAATAAAGAGGCAGCATATGTTAGCCGTCAAGTTGCAACAATTTCACGTGATGCAGATTTTGAACTTGACCTGGAAAGCATTGCGTTTCCAACATACACAGAAGAAAGCGTGAAGGAAGCTTTTGAAGCTGTTGCTCTTAGAGCTCATCTGGGCAAAGTTTTGCGTTTGATTAATGGGTCAACAAACGCGCACGACATACAGCGCGCTAGGGTTGTTGTTGGTGAAGTTTTAGAAGGTACAGCGGCGCGTGAATTTGTTTCCGCCGCGCTTGAACAATGTGCGGCGCAAACACAAGCACAAAGTGGAGCTATAGGCGTTGCATTTGAGTTGCATGAAGCAGAAACCCTTTTTGAAGAAACAATGCTTCGCATAGCTTTTGCCAAAGAAGCCACTGTTGCAATCTTAGAAGGCGAAGAAGCAAAGCGCACGCTAGCCAAACTTATTCAAAGTGCGCACTTCTGCACCGTTGATGCTAAAAAACTCATTCACCTTGTATTTCCGTCAGATTCTGCAAAAGAAGCGCTTGTAAGCGAAAACGACTTAATGGGCGCAAAACCATTCGACTTAAGCCTAGCTGCTTATTTGTTGGATTCTTCTATTGGTGGCACGAAAGAGTTTAAGCGCGCTCCATTTGAGGTTATTGCCCAAAAGTATTTAGATACTAGCGAAGAAGACTTAAACAATACGGAAAATGCGCTTGCATTTGAGGCGGCAAGTTGCGTTGTGCTCAAGGAAGTTTTGCGTAAAGAAATAGAGCAAAATGGCAACACGCATGCTTTTGAAAAAATTGACACGCCTCTTATTTCTGTGCTTGCTATTATGGAGCGCACGGGTGCGGCAATAGATGCAAAAGAACTTGGCGTTTTGAGTGCTCAAACTGGGAAAACATTAGATGAGCTTCGTGCGCAAATACTTAACGCTGCAGGTGAAGAGTTCAATATTGATTCTCCAAAACAGCTGGCTCACATACTTTTTGAAGTGCTAGGTTTGCCCGCCAACAAAAAGACAAAAACTGGATATTCAACAGACGAAAGCGTACTTAATGAGCTTTCTGCTTTACACCCTCTACCTGGGCTTATTTTGCAATATAGGGAGCTTGCTAAAATTAAGTCAACATATATTGATGCATTGCCACCACTTCGGGCAGAAGATGGGCTTGTTCATACTTCTTTTAATGAAACAGTTACTACAACAGGCCGTCTTTCATCGAGTGACCCAAACTTGCAAAACATCCCTGTCCGCAGCGAATTTGGCAGAAGTATTCGCAAATGTTTTGTGCCGTTGCGTGAAGGCGATATTTTTGTTTCTGCAGATTATTCGCAAATTGAACTGCGTTTACTTGCGCACCTTTCTGAAGATGCCAACTTAATTGCCGCTTTTAATAGCGGAGCAGACTTTCATGCTCAAACCGCAGCGCAAATCTTTGGAATTTCTGCAGATGAAGTAACGCCAGAAATGCGCAGTCGCGCTAAGGCTGTGAACTTTGGCATTGTGTATGGTCAGCAGGCATATGGTCTTTCGCAAAGTCTTCATATCCCGTACAAGGAAGCGCAAGATATGATTGACAGGTATTTTGCCGCATATCCTGGAGTGAAAAGCTACCTTGAAAAAACTATTACGGATGCAACGCAAACAGGCTATGCAGAAACCATGTATGGCAGAAAACGACATATTCCAGAACTCAAACTTGGTAACAAAGTGCAACGCGGTTTTGGCGAACGCACCGCAATGAACCACCCAATGCAGGGGAGTGCGGCCGACATCATCAAGATTGCCATGCGCAATATGCAAGAACGCCTACTAGATGGTGGGTTTGCAAGCCGCATTATGATTCAGGTCCACGACGAACTTGACCTTTCTGTGCCACGCGAAGAACAGACAAGTGTTTGTGCATTGTGTAAAGAAGTTATGGAAGGTGTAGCTAACTTACGCGTGCCATTGGTTGTTGAAGTTTCCTATGGTGCCACCTGGGCAGATGCGCACTAAAAACCCTGCAGCACACCATTTTCATGGCTTTGCGAACTTCATCTAATGTAATTTTTTGCGATGAAAATTAATGCCGCTGCATATGTGGATGCAACGGCATTAATGTTGAACTTGCAATGTATGTGTAAGTGCTTCTTAGTACACCATTTTCATGGCTTCGCGAACTTCATCTAATGTTGTATTTGCAATTTCGTTTGCACGTCGGTTGCCTTCGCTAATTACATCATGAATGTAGTCCATGTCGCCTTCAAGTTCGCGCCTGCGTTCGCGCAAAGGTGCAAGATAAGCATTAACGCTGTCGTTAACGTACTTTTTGAGTGCGCCAGCGCCGGCTTCTCCAATTTCTTCGGCAATTTCAAGTTCTGTTCTTCCTGTGCAAAGAGCAGCAGTTGTAAGTAGAGCAGAAACACCCGGACGGTTTTCCTTGTCAAATGTAATTGTGCGCTCGGAGTCTGTCTTGGACTTTTTGATTAACTTCCAGGTTTCTTCTTCTGTCAAACAAAGAGAAATTGCGTTGCCATATGACTTAGACATCTTGCGGCCGTCTAGTCCTGGAACCTCTTGTATGTTTTCGTTCAATATTCCTTCTGGCTCTGGGAAAACATGTGCATAACGCTCATTGAAGCGGCGTGCAATTTGGCGCGTGAGTTCAATGTGTGGTAGCTGGTCTTTTCCAACTGGGACAATGTTGCCCTTGCAAAATAGGATGTCGCATGCCTGATGAACTGGATAGGTTAAAAGCAGCCCAGTTAACGCATGGCCAGATGCTTCTTGTTCTGCCTTTACTGTAGGGTTTCGAAGCAATTCGGATTCTGTAACAAGAGATAAAAATGGCAACATGAGCTGGTTTAGAGCAGGTACAGCAGAATGCGTGAAGATGATTGTGTGCTCTGGGTCAATTCCTGCAGCCAAATAATCAATGACCATATTCGCAACATTGTCTTGAATGTTTGCTGTTGTGTCGCGGTCTGTGATTACTTGGTAATCTGCAATGATGATGCGCGTTGGTACGCCTAAGTCTTGCAAACGCACGCGTTCTTTGATGGTTCCAAAATAGTGGCCCATGTGAAGGCGGCCAGTTGGGCGGTCTCCTGTGAGCATGGTGTAGTTTTGCGGGTGAACAGATAAGTCAGCTACAATTTCTTCGCTTCTTTTGCGGCTTGCTTCAAAGCTTTCGCTTGCCATAAAAATCTCCTCGTATGTAATGTGCATTATTGCTTGCGTCAATGCTGCTTGCCTCAAGACGCCTCTTATAAAGGCACCTTGTGACGCGGCGTTTTGTGCCATGATGGTTTTTCATCAAGGCAAATTGCGCTTTTGGCAGCTTGTGTCAAAATTGTTTGTGTCAAAACAAACACGTACAAGTATAGCGCAAGACTCATGCAAGACCTTTCAAGTTTGAATTAAACGAAAGAACTTGCGGTATTATGATTCAATAAATTTCAAGCAAGGAGCAAACGTGTATTCTCTTAAAACCGAAAGCGCATTTGATTCGGCGCATTTTTTGACAGACTATTACGGAAAATGTGAAAACCTTCATGGCCACAGGTGGCGCGTTGTGGTCTACATTGAGCAAAGTGAATTGCATCAACAAGGAACTATGAAGGATATGGTTCTAGATTTTGGCGAATTCAAAAGGGAAGTCCGAGCATTAGCAGAAAGCCTTGACCATACATTTTTAGTTGAAGAAGGCTCGCTTTGCAAGGAAACTATTGACGCACTGGAAGGCGAAGGATTTTCTTTGACAATGTTGCCGTTTCGTACAACCGCAGAAAATTTGGCACGCTACTTTGCAGAAAAACTTATTGAACGCGGTTTGCCGGTTTCAAAAGTTGAAATGTATGAAACTCCAAACAATTGCGCCATCTACGAGTGCTAACCATGATGCTGCAATCTAAAATACTCCTACTATCAGGTCTTTTTCAAACATTTCCATATGAGTGTTAATTATGTTGCATTTATCAAACGAACAACTAAATGGGTTTGAGTGCAAGCAATGTGGTGTTTGCTGCAAAATTAAAAATGGAATCGTGCGCTTAGACGAAAATTCAATTGCACAAATTAGTAAACATTTAGGTTTAAACGAAGAAGATTTTATAAACAATCATACAGAGCTTTCTCAAGATAGGCGTTGTTTGATTTTGAAA
>CAZRFO010000117.1:0-5002 GCA_964599515.1 uncultured Eggerthellaceae bacterium
TGCTTGGAAAGAACATTTTATTTGCGTTTGTGCTGGTAGCGTTGCTATTTTAAGCATAAAAAATACTATAAGTAACGTGCTGTATTTAAAACGTACAAACTGTGACGAAAACAACGCAACGTACAATGTGGCGCGTGGCTTTGTTAGTGTAGAGCCTACAGAAGAAGAGCTGGCGGGTGATTATCTTGGTGCAAGTCCAATAGCTACTTTGCATTTTTACGATGGCAAGCTTGAAGAAAACACAAACTACTTGCTTGCAAATAGTGCTTTTGTGCAAGAGCTTGCACAAGATGAATTCAATTCATTTTTGAGTCCAGCAGTGCTTGATAGATATGAAGAAAACATCGCCGAACAAGAAGTTTCGCCTGCGTTAGAGGCTGCGCCTGCTCAAAGCGCCGCGTTCGTGCAAGAATTTGCCCAGGCGCCGGAACTCGCGCCTGCTCAAAGCGCCGCGCTCATGCAAGAAGCCGCGCCTGCGCAAGGCGCCGCACTCATGCAAGAACCAGCGTCAGAACAAGAAGCGCCGCCAACGCAAGACTTGCTAAATACGCCAGAACTTACAGCAATAAAAGAACAACTTACAAACGTTGCAAATATGCTTATTGCCCGTGGAGAAAAAAATACGCTTTGTGCGGTGATGCTTCGCGCTCGTGGAGGCGATGCATAAATGCTAAAACCTCAAACTTTGCTTGCTGGACGCTATTTAATAGAGCGTCAAATTGACAAAGGCGGCATGAATTTAATCTATCTTGCTAGCGATCTTCGAAACCCAGAATTGCATCTTGCAGTTAAAGAGTTTGACGCTTCTAAAGATGCTAACAAAAATA
The DNA here is from genome assembly GCA_964599515.1 of uncultured Eggerthellaceae bacterium. Classification (GTDB taxonomy): domain Bacteria; phylum Actinomycetota; class Coriobacteriia; order Coriobacteriales; family Eggerthellaceae; genus CAKUOV01. The sequence continues at coordinate 828 of CAZRFO010000117.1, forward strand.
GCGCAGACCAAGCTTCAATACGTTTGCAAATGCTAAAGCAAGAAGCGCTTTTGCTTTCAAAGATTCATCACCCTAATATAGTTGACATCAAAGATGTAATAGCAACAAAAACTAGCCTTTGCGTTGTAACGGAATACCTGGAAGGTAAAACTCTGCAAAAGTTGATTGCAGAAAACGGCGCGTTGTCAGAAGAAACAACGCTAAGTTATATAGGGCAGATGTGCAGCGCGCTTGCTTATTTGCATTCTCAAAAGCCGCCTATAATTTATAGAGATATGAAACCTGGAAACTGCATGGTTTTACCAGATGGAACGCTTAAATTGCTTGACTTAGGCATAGCGCGCGAATACAAGGCTAATGCTCAAACAAATCAAGATACTATTGCTTTTGGAACATTAGGGTACGCGCCTCCAGAGCAATACGGCAATGCGCAAACAGATGCTCGTGCAGACATTTACGCGCTTGGAGTAAGTGCGTGGCATATGCTAAGCGGCAATGTTCCGCCTCATTGTTTTCCGCTTCCAAACTTGTCTTCTGTTGTGCCCGACGCAAGCGTAGCGTTTGAGCGGCTTATCAAAAAATGCACGCAGCCTGACCCAGATAATAGGTTTCAATCAATAGAAGAACTTCGCGCATTTATTGAACAAGAAGGTTTGCGCAAAAACGCCGCTGCAGACACAAACTCGCAAGATTCTGCGGCGCGTTCTACGGGTTCAAACACGGCACCTCAAGCACAAAAACATCCACGGAATAAAGACATCATAACAAAGAAAATTTCGCATACGAGTTCTTCGTTTAGTTTCATAATTAAATACGAAGAAATAGTAGTGCATGCATACGAAAAAATTTAGGAGTTGTTATGGAACACGAAACCGCTTGGAAAAAGTACACGGAAAACGATCTTTCAGAACTTAACGCGCTTACGAAAGACTACATCAATTTTATCTCTAAGAACAAAACAGAACGCGAATGTGTTGAAGCAGCTATTGAACTTGCAAAAGGTGCTGGCTATGAATCTTTAGATGAATGCATCAGTAAAGGCAAAAGCTTAAAACCAGGAGACAAAGTTTGGGCGCACACGCATGGCAAGGCTCTCATGCTTGTTCAAATTGGAACACAGCCGCTTGAAGAGGGTTTTTCAATTTTAGGTGCTCATATTGACTCGCCTCGCCTTGACTTAAAGCAAAACCCACTCTATGAATCAAACGGCTTTGCGCTGCTTGACACTCACTATTACGGTGGCATCAAAAATTATCAGTGGGTAACTCTTCCTTTGGCGCTGCACGGCGTTGTTGCTAAAAAGGATGGCAGCGTTGTTAAAGTTTCTATTGGAGAAGACCCAGATAGCCCGGTTTTTTGCGTTACAGATTTGCTTCCGCACCTTGGACATGCACAGCTTGAAAAAACAGGCAACAAAGTTGTAGAAGGCGAAGACTTAGACATTTTGGTTGGTAACAAGCCTGCTGAAACTAAAAAAGATGGGGAAGACGCTAGCGCAGCTTGTGCTGAAGGCGCAGCTTGCGCTGAAGGTGCAGATGGCGTGCCTGGTGATGACGCAACCGCAGATGCATCAGCCCAAAAAGAACCAGTAAAAACAAAAGTGCTAGAGCTCATTAGCGAATACTATGGAATTGATGAAGAAGACTTTCTTTCTGCAGAAATTGAAGTTGTGCCTGCAGGTCCTGCTCGCGAATTAGGTTTTGACCGTAGCATGGTAATAGGTTACGGACAAGACGACCGCGTATGCGCATACACTTCTCTTGTTGCACAGCTGGCGCAAAAAGAAGTAACTCGCAGTGCTGTGTGCATACTTGTAGACAAAGAAGAAATTGGAAGCGTTGGTGCAACTGGAATGACTTCTCTTTTCTTTGAAAACACTATTGCAGAAATCATGGAACTTGCAGGCTGCCCTGGTCAATTGGCGCTTCGCCGTGCGCTGGCTGCATCGCGTATGCTTTCATCAGATGTTTCTGCTGGTTTTGACCCATCTTATGCAAGCGTTTTTGAAACAAAGAATTCCGCGTTTTTGAGTAAGGGCTTGGTCTTTAACAAATACACAGGCTCACGCGGAAAAAGCGGAAGTAACGACTGCTCTGCAGAATACATTGCTCTTATTCGCCGCATAATGGATGACGCTAACGTTAGCTTTCAAACTGCAGAACTTGGTCGCGTAGATGCTGGCGGTGGTGGAACAATCGCATACATTCCTGCAAAGTACGGAATGGACGTAATAGATTCTGGTGTTGCAGTTCTTTCAATGCATGCTCCTTGGGAAGTTACTTCAAAAGCAGATATTTTTGAGGCATACAAAGGATATTGCGCATTTTTGCAAGCAGAATAAGCACAGCCGCCGTTATAATAGCCAAAAATCATTTCCGCAAACACATCAAGCATATAAAAGAGGAGTTAAAGATGGCATTTTACTATGACGAACCTTCCCGTACTTTCAATGAATACTTGCTTGTTCCTGGTCATACTCCAGCTACATGCATTCCTTCCGAAGTTTCGCTTAAAACGCCACTCGTGAAATATCGCAAGGGCGAAGAAGAATGCCCCTTAAGCTTAAACATTCCTATGGTTTCTGCAATTATGGCAGCTGTGTCTGATGACAAAATGGCTGTAGCTCTTGCAACGGAAGGCGGCCTTTCATTCATCTATGGCAACCAAACAATAGAACAAGAAGCTGCAATGGTTGCACGCGTTAAAGCTTACAAGGCTGGCTTTGTGGTATCGGATGCCAACCTAAAACCAACAGATACTCTAAACGATGTGCTTGCTCTGAAAGAGAAATACGGTCACTCAACCATGCCTGTTACAGATGATGGAACTGCTACAGGTAAGCTTTTGGGTCTTGTAACAAGCCGCGATTATCGCGTAACACGCATGACGGGAGATGAACTTGTTTCAACTTACATGACTCCTCGTGAAAAGCTCATCGTTGGAGATGCAGATATCACACTTAAAGAGGCAAACGACCTCATCTGGGAAGCAAAGCTTAATGCTCTTCCAATTGTTGATGAAAACGACCATTTGAAGTATTTCGTTTTCCGTAAAGACTACGATTCTCATAAATCTAACCCACTTGAAATGCTTGATGATGATAAGCGTTACATGGTTGGAGCTGGCATTAATTCGCGCGATTACGCCGAGCGTGTTCCAGCATTGGTAGAAGCTGGCGCAGATGTTTTGTGTATTGACAGCTCTGAAGGTTATTCAGACTGGCAAAAAATGACAATTGAATGGGTTCGTGAGCATTACGGAGACACAGTAAAGATTGGCGCTGGCAATGTTGTTGATGGCGATGGTTTCCGTTTCTTGGCAGAAGCAGGCGCAGACTTTATAAAGATTGGCATTGGCGGCGGCTCCATTTGCATCACACGTGAAACTAAAGGCATTGGCAGAGGACAGGCAACAGCAGTTATTGAGGTTGCAAAAGCGCGCGATGAATACTTTAAAGAAACCGGCGTCTACGTGCCAATTTGCTCTGACGGTGGCATAGTCTATGACCATCATATTTCTCTTGCGCTTGCCATGGGTTCAGACTTTGTTATGCTTGGCCGTTACTTTGCTCGCTTTGATGAAAGCCCAAGTGCACGCGTTATGGTAAATGGTACATATATGAAAGAATATTGGGGCGAAGGTTCCGCACGTGCACGCAACTGGGGAAGATATGACTTAGGTGGGAAGAAGAGCCTTTCATTTGAAGAAGGCGTTGACTCTTATGTTCCTTATGCTGGAAGCCTAAAAGATGGCATTGCCGTAACGCTGCTCAAGATTCGTTCTACCATGTGCAATTGCGGCGCGCTTACTATTCCAGAATTCCAAGACAAAGCTAAACTTACAGTTATTAGCTCTACTTCTATTGTTGAAGGCGGAGCTCATGATGTTTTGCTAAAAGATAAGGCTCCATATGCAACTAAATAATTACTCTGTAATTATTTAGTTGCATCTATTTATCACCTTTTGGCTGGAGTGGCGGGCTCAGTCGCGAAGCCTTTCCTGAGCTCGCCTATTTTGTGATGCTTCGCTTTTATCACAAAATAGGCTTCGTGCGGAACTCGCTTGGTAACCCCTACCACCTTGACTATAGGCTGTTTATCTTGCTCAATAAAAAGGGTACACATGACAGAAAAATTTACTGACATAGGATACGCTAAGCCTGATCATGATAGGAT
>CAZRFO010000118.1:0-4982 GCA_964599515.1 uncultured Eggerthellaceae bacterium
GTACGGATTTGCGTAAACTATCTCTTGAACACCTGCATTTATCAGCATTTTTGCACACACAACACACGGCTGTGTAGTTATATAAATTGTTGAGCCATCTACAGGCAAGCCGTAGCGCGCGGCTTGTATAAGCGCGTTTTGTTCTGCGTGAAGAGCACGGCACAGTTCGTGCCTTTCGCCACTTGGAACGTCAAGTTTTTGGCGAATGCACCCGGTTTCTGCACAATGGCGAAGCCCAGTTGGTGCACCATTATACCCAGTTGCAATGATGCGTTTGTCACGCACGAGAACGCAACCTACTGCGCGGCGAATACACGTCGTGCGTGTTGCAACCTGCTTTGCCAAAGTCATAAAATATTCGTCCCAGGATGGACGTTCGTCTAGCTCTGCCATTAACGCGCCTTAATTTCTACTTCGTTCCAAAAATGCGGTCGCCAGCATCGCCAAGACCTGGCACGATGTAGGCGTTTTCGTTCAAGCATTCGTCTATTGCGCACACATAAATTTTCACATCGTCGTCTGCGGCAAGCACTGCTTCAATTCCAACAGGAGCAGCAACAAGAAACATCAATCTAATTGTTCCTTCTACGCCAGCCTTACGAAGATACTGAATAGAAGAAACAGCAGACCCGCCAGTTGCAAGCATTGGGTCAACCACAATAACAATGCGTTTTGCGATGTCTGCAGGAAGCTTGTCATAATAAGGAACCGGCTCGTGCGTTTCTTCGTTTCTATACATTCCCAAGTGTCCAACGCGCGCAGCAGGCACCAATTCAAGCACGCCATCAACCATTCCAAGGCCAGCACGCAGAATTGGAACAATTGCAAGCTTTTTTCCTGCAAGTTTATACGCAGTCATCTTTGCAATTGGAGTTTCAATTTCAACTGGTGCAAGCGGAAGGTCTCGCGTTGCTTCGTATCCTTCAAAAAGTGCCAACTCACGCACTAGTTCACGGAATTGCTTGCAAGATGTTTCTTTATCGCGAAGGATAGAAAGCTTGTGCTGAACCATTGGGTGGTCAATCAATACAACTTTTGAACCGTATTTTGTTTCCATATGTTTGCCTCTCTTTTATGAACGCATTTGTTTATTGTTTATAAGTTACTATAAAGTGGATGTTTTGCAATAATGCTATTCACTTCTGCATGAATTTCTTCCAATTTTGATTCATTTTCTGCATTAAACACGGTTTGCGCAATAAGCTTGCCTACCGTATTGAATTCGTCTTTGGTGATACCGCGCGATGTGCCCGCAGCAGTTCCAACACGAATGCCGCTTGCTACGAAAGGCGAACGAGTCTCATTCGGAATAGTATTTTTGTTTACAGTTAAACCAACGCGTTCAAGAAGCTTTTCTGCATCCTTGCCTGTTACGTCTGCAGGCGTTAAGTCTACCAAGCAAAGGTGATTGTCTGTTCCACCAGAAACAAGACGCAAGCCACTATCAATCATGCCTTCACCCATGGCAGCACAATTTTCTACAACGTTATTAATGTACGTCTTGAATTCAGGATGTAAGGCTTCGCCAAAAGCAACTGCCTTTGCCGCAATGATATGCATTAAAGGACCGCCTTGCGTACCTGGGAAAACAGCGGAATTTATCTTTTTTGCAAGCGCTTCATCGTTTGTTAGAATCATGCCGCCGCGAGGCCCGCGAAGCGTTTTGTGAGTTGTAGTTGTAACAATGTCTGCATAAGGAAGAGGACTAGGATGCGCGCCCGTTGCTACCAAGCCTGCAATGTGTGCCATGTCAACCATGAGCTTTGCGCCAACCTCATCTGCGATTTCGCGCAAACGAGCAAAATCAATAATGCGAGGATAAGCAGAAGCGCCAGCAACAATAAGTTTTGGATGAACTTCCTTTGCTTGAGCCAAAATGGCGTCGTAGTCAAGCATTTCTGTTTCAGGATTTAAACCGTATGGAACAACGTTGAAATATTTTCCAGAGAAGTTTGCAGGAGAACCGTGAGTCAAATGACCACCATGGTCAAGGCTCATACCCATAATGGTGTCTCCAGGAGTAACTGTTGCAAAGTATGCTGCAAAGTTTGCATTTGCGCCTGAATGTGGTTGAACATTTGCAAAGTTGCAATTGAAAAGTTCGCATGCGCGTTCAATTGCTACGCGCTCTACTATGTCAACCTTTTCGCAGCCGCCATAGTATCGTTTTCCTGCATAGCCTTCTGCGTACTTATTAGTAAGCACAGTGCCCATTGCTTCCATTACAGCTTCTGAAACAATGTTTTCTGAAGCGATTAGTTCTATACAGTCGCGTTGGCGTGCAAGTTCTTGGTCTATTGCATCTGCAATTACCGCATCACTTTTGCGTAGTGCTTCCATGTTCATTGCTTTTCCTTTCCCTGTGAGCCTGCGAGTTGTAACGCTGGCGTTGCTGCATGTTGTTATTGCATGTTGCTGTTAAAAATAGTTCCGTTAAAAGTAGTTCTGTTAATGCGGCGCTATTCCAAATCCATGATTTTTTGAACGCGCCCTGCGTGTCTACCACCGCCAAATTCTGTAGACAAAAATACATCTAGAATTGCTTTGTTTTCTTCAAGCGAAACAAAACGGCCAGATAAAGTAACAATGTTTGCATCGTTGTGTTCTCTACAAAGAGCAGCGAATTGCGTGTTGATAACATTCGCTGCGCGAATGCCATCAATCTTACAAGCTGCTATTGCCATGCCTATGCCTGTTCCGCACACCAAAACGCCGCGTTCACAGGCGCCCGTTACAACTTCCTTGGCTACAAGTTGCGCATAATCTGGGTAATCGCAACGCTCATCTGTTTGCGGACCGCAATCTATTACTTCATGTCCACATTCGCGCAAATAACTTGCAAGTTGCTGTTTTTGTTCAAATCCAGCATGGTCACTCCCAATGCTAATTTTCACTTGTGTTACTCCTCACTTAGTCTTCAACACTGGCAAAACTTGCCACCTATACAGTGCATTTTGCATGGTGCCACAACTGCAAACACTGAGTCCTTACTCTATCAACAGCTGCAATTACACAGCCGCAATTACTGAGTTCTTACCCTAGTAACAGCCGCAGCCCATGCCGCGCATTTTTCTTCGCGAACATTTTCTTCCATATTTGGAGTAAAAACTGTGTCCATATTGCGCAACGCGCGTAATTGTTCGGTGTTCTTCCAATAGCCAGAACTCAAGCCCGCCAAATACGCAGCACCAAGCGCTGTAGCTTCTCTATTTTGAGGTCGCCTGAGCGTACGATCTAAAATGTCGCTTTGGAATTGCATAAGGAAGTTGTTTGCACACGCGCCACCGTCTACATTTAGGGCTTTCATCTTGGTGTTTGCGTCATCTTCCATTGCGCGTACAAGGTCTGCAACCTGGTAAGCTAGCGCTTCTAGTGCAGCGCGCGCAATGTGTGCCCTGCCAGCACCGCGAGTAAGACCCAAAATTGCGCCTCTTGCTTGCGCGTCCCAATACGGTGCGCCAAGGCCAGTAAACGCAGGGACTATGACAACACCTGCTGTGTCTTCAACCTGATTAGCAAGAGTTTCCGTTTCTTCTGCTGTGTTTATAATGCCAAGCTCATCGCGCAACCACTGAATTAATGCGCCTCCAACAAAAACGCTTCCTTCAAGCGCGTATTCTATCGTTGGTGCGCCAGGAGCAGAGGCCGCGACTGTTGTTACAAGCCCGTTGTGTGATTCACAAGCATCATGACCTGTATTCATAAGCAAGAAACACCCTGTTCCATAAGTATTTTTTGCTTCTCCGCGTTCAAAGCAGCATTGCCCAAAAAGCGCAGCTTGCTGGTCTCCCGCAACGCCACAAATTGGAACGCCAACAGGCAGACCTGGATGGTTGGTTTTACCAAACAAGCTTGAAGAAGGCTGAACCGAAGGCAGCATGCTTTTTGGAATGCCAAAAAGCTCAAGCAGTTTTTCATCCCAACATGCTTTGTGTATGTCAAAAAGCATGGTTCTACTTGCATTTGTCACATCTGTTGCGTGAACTTGCCCGTTTGTAAGCGTCCAAATAATCCAAGAATCAACAGTGCCAAAAGCAAGCTCTCCTGCGTCTGCTGCAGCTCGCGCGCCTTCTACATTGTCTAAAATCCATTTAATCTTGCTTGCAGAAAAATACGCATCTGGGATAAGGCCTGTTGTTTTTGTAATATATTCCGAAATTTGCGCATCTGAGCACAATTCATCTATAAGTTCTGCGCTTCTTCTGCACTGCCAAACAATTGCGTTATATACCGGTTTTCCTGTTTTGCAATTCCAAACAAGCGTAGTTTCGCGCTGATTAGTTATGCCAATTGAATCAATGTCTGCAGCTGTTAAACCGTTCATTGCAACTAGCTCACCAAATGAACCAATAAGCGTATTTAAAATATCGTATGGGTCGTGTTCAACCCAACCAGGATTTGGGTAAATTTGCGGAAATTCCCTTTGCGCCACGCTACAAAGCGCACCTGCTTCATCTATAAGCACAGCGCGGGAAGAAGTTGTTCCTTGGTCGAGTGCTACTACATATTTCTTTTTCATGTTTCTCCTTTTGCGCTTGTCAAATTTCGTAGACACTTTTTTCATATTTCATTAAAGTAAAGTAGACACCAGAGATGAAATTGACATCTAGTTCGTAGACACTTGTGATGTTTTTCTTCCTTTTATGGTGGACACGCCTTTTGTGCATGATTGCAACACTTGTTGTATCACTATCATAAAGTATACTTTTAATTTTGAGAGCATGCACAACAAATCAAGCACTTGATATACAATATCCAAGAGATAACCCGCCAAGATATTACGCTTTGATGGGTTGATTTTTGTATAAATTTTATGCACCGTTACGCGCTTGTCATAAGAGAATAAGCAAGTAAACCGCGAACATATGCACCTGTTGATTCCCCTTCACTTTTTGCTTTCTCTTCAAGAGCTTTTTTCATTGCAAGTGGCACCTTTACAGAAAGGGTTGTTGTTTCAGGAGTTGTTTTTGGCTGCCTGCCTT
>CAZRFO010000119.1:0-4967 GCA_964599515.1 uncultured Eggerthellaceae bacterium
TGAGCCGGCACGAGGCGGGTCCATGAGAAGGACGAGCTCTTGCGAGTTGGGTGTGAGGGCGGCTGCGCTGGCTGAGCTGGCGGCGGCTGCGCTGGCGGCAGCGGAAGCGGCGGGGGCGGCTGCGCTGGCGGCAGCGGCGCTGGCTGAGCCGGCGACGCTGGTTGAGCTGGCTGCGCCAGTTGTTCTGGCTGCGCCTTCCCCTTCCCCTTCCCCTAATAAATTGCCAAAATTACCAGCGCCTTCCCGTGCTAAATCGCGCATGAACTGCGTGGCGTCGGCAGCAACAAACGTGGCATTTTTTATGCCGTTGTGGCGAGCGTTTTCCCGCGCGTCCTGCACGGCGCGCTGGTTGCTTTCCACCCCAATCACGCGCGCGGCACCGCGCGATGCCGCCACAAGGCCAATGGTGCCCGTGCCGCAATAAGCGTCAATCACCGTTTGCGTGCCGGAAAGCCCCGCCAGCGCAATGGCGGTGTTGTACAGCACCTCTGTTTGCGTGGCGTTTACCTGGTAAAACGATTGCGATGAAATGCGAAAACTCAAGCCGCAGAGCGTGTCCAAAATAAAGCCAGGGCCGTATAAGGTGTGCTCTTTTTCGCCCAGAATCACGTTGGTTTGGCGCGTGTTCACATTTTGCACCACCGTGGTAATTTGCGGCACAGCCTTGATAAGTTCCTTACAAAAAGACTTTGAATGTGGAAATTCGTCTTGGTTTGTAACAAGCGTTACCAGCACTTCCTCACTAGCATGACCAACACGCACAACAACATGTCGAAGAAACCCAGAACCTGTGTCTTCGTTGTAAGGAGGAATTGCATACTTAGACATTATTTTTACAATAGCCGCAACAATGCGTTTGCCAATTTCATTTTCAATTAAGCAATCGTTTGTTGGAACAAGTTTGTGGCTGCCTTGCGCATACATGCCAGTAAGCACTTCCCTATCTAGTGTATGGCGTTTGCCTTGACTCGGAGAAGCTTTCTTCTTTTTACCAGGTGCAAAAGGAGAAACAATCTTATTTCTGTAATGAAACGGGTCTTTCATGCCAAGGATTGGAAGCAATTCAAAATTGCCTTTTACTCCTGCAAAAAGTTTTTGCATAGCAGCATTCTTATCTGCACATTGCTTGTTGTATGGAATGGAAATATTGCTGCACCCGCCGCACAAAGCATCTACTGCGCAGGGCGAATTTTCACAGCAATCAGAACGCTTTTGCGCTTTTTCGCTATCGGAGTGCCTTTGAACTTTTCCGCCGCCAGAGTGCTTTTGTGACTTTCCGCAGAAATCAGATTTTTTAGACTGTTTGCCGTTATTTGGCTTTTGCATTAGTTTTTGTAGTCTTCCATTAGTTTGGCGAAAGCGGGAAGCGAATTCACAATTGTATCTTTAGACACGCAATAGCTAAGTCGAACCCAACCACTGCAGCCGAAGCCATCAGAAGGCACAATAAGAAGTTCGTATTTTTTCGCGTGTTCCATAAATGCCTTTGCATCCGGCTCAAGCGCTTTTACCCATAAATAGAATGCGCCATCTGGCTCAACAATTGTGTACCCTAATTCGCGCAAGCCATTTGCAAGTATTTCGCGGTTTACCCTGTAGGCTTCTACATCTGTTGGAACATCAATGCATTTTTCAATAACTCGCTGGAAAAACCCAGGCGCACATACAAAACCAAGCAACCTACCCGCACCGCAAACTGCATAATAAACGTCCTTGGCGTTATCCATTGTGTCAGACACGTATATATATCCAATGCGTTCCCCTGGAAGAGATAGTGACTTTGACCATGAATAGCAAATGATGGTTCTGTCATAAATGCTAGGAACAAAGCTCACCTGCGCGCCATATGTAAGTTCGCGGTAAGGTTCATCGGAAATCAGATATATTTTGTTGCCAAATTCCGCTTCTTTTTCGTGCAGAACACGCGCAAGTTCTTCAAGATTTTCGCGCGTATAAACAGCTCCTGTTGGATTGTTTGGAGTGTTGATAATGATTGCCTTAGTGTTTGGCGTAATTGCCGCGCTAACGGCTTCTATATCTATTTGAAAATCAGATTCACGTGCAGCAACAGCAATCAATTTGCAACCAGGTGTTCCAATAAATATGCGATACTCAGGGAAAAACGGCGCTATTACAATGACTTCATCCCCAGGATTAGAAATAGCAGAAAGTGTAATTTCTAGCGAAGCCGCAGCACCGCAAGTCATGTAAACGCAATCTGCGCTGGCAGGGAAATCAAAACGTTTGCGCAAATTAGAAGCTACAGCTTCACGCGTGCTTGGATAGCCTTGTGCTGGTGGGTATCCGTGAAGTGCCGTTGCTGGCAAACTAGAAAGATCCACAATGGCTTTACGGACTTCATCAGGTGCCGGAATACTTGGGTTTCCAATACTGAAATCAAATACTTTTTCCTCGCCAATTTCTGCTTTACGAGCAAGACCATATGCAAACAACTCGCGAATTCCACTTGGTTCTACACCTAATTCATATGCACGACTATTTACAGCCTCATTCATTTGCTAAGCTCCTCTAAATATATAAACTACTCAAACTAAATAAACTACTCGTATTGCAAAAATGCGTAGACATCAAAACGCAAGGTTTACTCATTGTTTACACAGCTCAACGTTTGCACACCAATACCGCTACATCGCGTTTGCGTATTATTGCCGCAGCGCCGCGTACACAAGCTAATAAAACTAATGCACTGAACAGCTAAAACATGGGTCATACGCGCGAATAAGCTTTTCTATTTCAAACTTAATTTGCGCCTCTTCTGCTCCTGCATCAAGCAATGTTTGCGCGAGCACACGCATGTCGTTTTCTAAGTTTGCAACGTTTTGCGACGTTGGTGTCATGATGGATGCATGAGCAATTTTGCCGCTTTCATCTATTTCCAACTCGTGGAACACGCACCCTCTTGGAGCCTCTGTAAACCCAACAGCTTTGCCAGCTTTAACATCAAATGCAACAGGTGCACTAGAGCCTTCAAACTCATCGTTTGCCAAACGCCTGCAAAGATTTGCGCAGCGCACGCATGCGTCAATTAACTCAATTGCTTGGGCAACATTGTTCATAAACGGATTATATTCCGGCGGACGAAGCCCTGCCTTAGCAGAAGCAATCTTGGCTTCTTGGCTAAGTGAATACCAAGAGGCATTTATGCGAGCCAATGCGCCAGTAAAGTAAGTTTCTTTAGTTGAAGTTGCACGTGCAAATAGTGCTGCGGAATGGTCTACCACGTATTCTTCTACATTAGAAGAAATATCACTGCATTCAAAGCGCTGCCCACTTTTCACGAAAGCAAGATACCTAGAATCTGATACTGGGTAACGTCCGTCGTCAACCATAGCAAGCATTTCACCTGCTGTTTTAATGTCTGGCACAGAAAAACTTGTGAATAAGTCTGCAACTTCTAGCGTAAAAGGAATAGCGCTTTCCAGCTTTTGCGCAAGCTCTAGATATTGTGCGCTAGAAATTTCTGATGTAAACCCACCTACAACTGCAGTAATTGGATGAATGCTGCGCCCGCCAATTTTGTTGCAAAGTTCATTACCTAGAGACTTCAGCGATAAAGCCTTGTCAAACAACTCTTTGTTGGCATGAGCTAGCGGGAAAATGCTGTCTTCGCCAATATAGTCTGGTGCGGCAAACACAAAAAGATGCGAAGCATGATTTTGTAAGTATGAACCATAAATTAGCAAGTCACGCAAAGCTCGAGTTCTATCTGTTACCTCCACGCCAAACACTTGCTCTATTGCAAGTAAATCTGTAATCACATGACTTGGCGAACAAATCCCGCAAATACGTGAAGCAATATACGGAACATCTTCAAAAGAGCGCCCCTTAACCATTGCCTCAAAAAAACGCGCAGGTTCATCTACGCGCATTTCTACGCGTTCAAGTTTTCCGCCTTTAATAGAAACATATGCGTTGCCATGACCTTCAACGCGTGCAATATGATTAAGCGACAAGGTATTTTTTGCCATAGTTTATTCCCCCTTCGCTTCATCTAGCGCATCAATGTTTTTATTGAAAATTCGCGCGCGAGCCATAAATTCATCACGCGTATACCCATGTTCTTGCGCAAATACAATGGCACTTGCAAGGTTTGCATCCGCAGAAATTCCTGCACACCCATTGCACACTCGCCCAAGTTTTACACAGCGCGCTCCGCACGACTCATTTGTTATTAAACCCATGCAGAGTTTTCCCTGCTCATATAAACATTGTGTTTCATTAATTTTGCATTGTGCGCACATTGTTGTGGTTTCTTGCTTACGGTTTGAACCATAAATTGCGCCTTGCAATACTTCAATAAACTTAGCCGTGTCAATTGGACAACAACGAACCAAATAATCCACTTCTACAAAATCTGAAACCGGAGCAGCATCAATCAAATCTCCGCACGCGCTTGGAAGCTCTTTTCCGTAAACACGTTTTGTGCACTCTGATTGGTTGTTGTTAGCTAGCGAAGGAATCCCACCTGTTACAGCACATGCACCAATAGCAATAAGTTTACGTGCACGTTTGCGCAATTCAATTACCAAGTCGCGCGCTGCAGCAGTAGTTACAGCACCTTCAATCACAGCAATATCAAAATCTTGCTCTTGCAAAGGCTCAGATGAAGCAAGCTGCCAATACGTTAAATCTATCTGGCCTAGCACATCAAGCAGGTGAGCTTCGTCATTTGTAATTTGAAGCTGACACCCAAAACAACTAGCAAGGCCAACAATTATCACTTTTGGAGTCTTATTTGTATCCATGTTACATCGACCCCTGAATGTTCTTTGCTTCCCAATAATTAAAGACAGGGCCGTCTATGCAGCAATACTGATGTCCAATTTGACAATGGCCGCATTTACCCATACCGCACTTCATATGACGCTCAAAACTCATATAAATATGGTCGTAGCTAATGCCTTTTTTGCGCATTTCTTCTACAACAAACCTATACATCACAGGCG
>CAZRFO010000120.1:0-4941 GCA_964599515.1 uncultured Eggerthellaceae bacterium
CACCAAAAACAATTGGATTAAAGAAATTCATTACAAGCAGAATGACTGCAACAACATTAAGCGCAATTATTAAAAACGCATTCGATTTTGTGAGGCGTAAAGATAAGTGCACGCAAATAAATCTAAGCCACAGAAGCGAAAGCAAAATATTCATTACGTACAGCCAAAAATTGCTGATATAAACAACGGCGTAGCATAAAGCGCCTGGCTGCCCGTCGCAAGTAAACGCCGCAATGTCATCTAGGCAAGTAACAGCCACGAGTGCAAGCAAGGCTATAAAAATTTTGTTTTCTTTTGTGCTATTTTGTAGGCGCCAATAATTGCTAGCCAAAAGCGTTATAAGCAACAAAACGCCAAGGCCGTTTGACACCCAAATTGAAAGAACATTTATTCCAGCCTGCACAATTGACTCCTTTGATTAACCGTCAATTCTAGTGCATGTTTGCTAGTTTTTCAAAGTGAATGTGCACTATGTAGCATAGATTCAACATTTACGGCACAACTAGGCAGCTAAAAGCGCCAATGCTGTTACACCAAGATATAAATTCATCTGGCGGTGACACGCGCAGCTCCGCGCAGGTTGGCGCGTTCACATGTCACTCGGTTCTAGCTGGCGGTAGTGCACGTTGCCTGGCGCGGGCTTGCAGTTGTGAGCGCCGCAGTGCACTTATCTGGTGGCGCACGCCGCGCGTTGCCGCTCGGCGCTGGCTTATGCTTTACACAAACAGCACAAACACATAGAATTCACACAATACGCACTTTGACGCAGTCAGCACAACAATGAAAAGGGAAACAATGGAACAACGCGAAAAATTTGGCTCACGATTGGGCTTTATTCTTATTAGCGCAGGTTGCGCAATTGGTCTTGGAAACGTATGGCGCTTCCCATACATCACAGGCGAATACGGCGGCGGCGCATTTGTAGTCTTGTACTTAATCTTCCTAATCGTTTTAGGCCTGCCAATTATGAGCATGGAATTTGCAACCGGCAGAGCAAGCCAAAAAGGTATCGCGCGTTCGTTTAATACTTTGGAACCAGAAGGCAGCAAATGGCACATATACAAATGGTTTGCAGTTGCTGGGAACTTCCTTTTGATGATGTTTTACTGCGTAGTTACTGGCTGGTTTTTGAACTACGCAATCAAGATGGCAACAGGTAGCTTTGAAGGAGCAAGCGCCGACTACTGCGCCGAAGCCTTTAATTCCATGCTTGGAAGCCCCGTTGAGCTTATTTTTTGGACAATTGTAGTAATTGCGGTTTGTTCGCTAATTTGTAGCCTTGGAGTTCAAAAAGGTGTAGAAAACATCACCAAAGTAATGATGATTGGGCTTTTTGCTCTCATTCTTGTGCTGGTTGTTCGCTCTGTTACTTTAGGCGAAGGAGCCCTTGAAGGCATCGCGTTTTACCTAACGCCAGATTTCTCTAAGATGTTTTCTGACATTACAACATTTGGAAACGTTGCTTATGCCGCCATGGGACAAAGCTTTTTTACACTTTCAATTGGTATTGGTTCTATGGCTATTTTTGGCAGCTATATTGGAAAAGAACGTAGTCTTTTTGGCGAAGCGGTCACAATTGGAGCGCTTGACACTGCTGTTGCGTTTTTCTCTGGTTTGATTATTTTCCCAGCCTGTTTTTCATTTGGCATCAACCCAGGTTCAGGCGCAGGTTTGGTGTTCATCACGTTGCCTAACGTTTTTGAACAAATGCCACTTGGACAACTTTGGGGAACTTTATTCTTCTTGTTCATGGCATGCGCTGCTCTTTCAACCGTAATTGCGGTTTTTGAAAACATCATCGCTTTTGGCATGGATCAATGGGGTTGGAGCCGCAAACGCAGCACACTTACCATGGCAATTTCTATGGTTGTGCTCACACTTCCTGCAATCTTTGGAATGAATCCAGACCTTGGAAGCTACTTGCCAATTGGCGGCACAATTGACGGTCTTGAAGACTTCATTGTTTCAAACAACATCTTGCCTTTAGGCTCTATGGTGTTTGTGCTATTCTGCACGCATAAACACGGCTGGGGCTGGGAAAACTTCCTGGAGGAAGCGAACGCCGGCAAAGGCCTGAAATTCCCGCGTTGGCTTTATGGTTGGATGAAGTTTGGCGTTCCTATCCTTGTTGCAATTATCTTTATTATGGGTTGGGTTCCTGTAATCCAAGGATTAATAGCATAAGTAATTTCAAGACAAAGGGATTTTTGTGTCAACGCTTACAGACCAAATTGCATCAAGGCGCACATTCGCCATCATCAGCCACCCAGACGCAGGCAAGACAACGCTCACAGAAAAGCTTTTGCTCTACACGGGCACAATTCAAAGTGCCGGCAGCGTTAAAGGCAAAGGCGGCAGCCGCCAGGCAACTAGCGACTGGATGGATATAGAAAAGGAACGCGGAATTTCCGTAACGTCTTCTGTGCTGCAGTTTACGTATGGAGGCAAGTGCGTAAACATCCTTGACACCCCAGGGCACCAGGACTTTTCGGAAGACACATACCGCACGCTCATGGCAGCAGATGCAGCTGTTATGGTAATAGACGGTGCAAAAGGCGTAGAGGCGCAAACCAAAAAACTTTTCCATGTTTGCACGCTGCGCCATATTCCAATTTTTACTTTCATCAACAAGTGCGACCGAGAAATTCGTGACCCGTTTGAGCTCATGGAAGAAATTGAAGAAGTGCTTGGAATTGGCACCTACCCAATGAACTGGCCTATTGGAAACGGACGCGATTTTCGTGGCGTTTTTGACCGCGAAACACGCAAGGTTTTAGCCTTTAAGGGCGACGGACGCGCAAACGCAGAAAAGAAAATAACAGAAATTACCGCAGAACTTGGCGCTGCAGAATTAAACGAACTAATTGGAGAAACAAACCACAAAACATTAGTTGACGACATTGAACTTTTAGATGGCGCGGCAGATGAATTTGACCTTGATGCTGTACTTGAAGGCAAACTCACGCCTGTGTTTTTTGGTAGCGCGCTTACGAACTTTGGCGTAGAACCATTTTTGCAAGAGTTTTTGAAGCTCACTCCTACCCCGCTTGCTTATCGCGACGTTATAAGCAATGAGTACGTTGACCCAATGCGTGAAGAATTCAGCGGCTTTATTTTCAAAATCCAAGCGAACATGGACAAAAATCATCGCGACCGTATTGCGTTTTTGCGAATTTGCAGCGGCAAATTTGAACGCGGAATGGATGCGTTTCATGTGCAGGCAGGCAAAAAAATAAAGCTTGCAAGCGGAACAGCCATGATGGCAGATGACCGCGCAACAGTAGATATTGCCTACGCCGGTGACATCGTAGGACTTTTTGACCCAGGCACATTTAGCATAGGAGACACATTTTGCGCCAACGGAATGCATGTGCAATACCCACCTATTCCAACATTTACTCCCGAGATTTTCGCCAGAATTACGCAGGTGAACACGCTTAAGCGCAAACAGTTCGTAAAAGGCATGGAACAACTTGCACAAGAAGGCGCAATCCAGATTTTCAAAGAGCTTGGCTATGGGATGGAAAGCGTTATTGTTGGCGTTGTTGGCGTGTTGCAGCTTGACGTGCTTGAGCGACGCCTTTTAAGCGAATACGGCGTAGAAGTGCGCAGGCAAATGCTGCACTATAGCGAAATTCGCCGCGTTGCAAATAGCACAGACGAACTTGACATTGCAAAGGTACGTTTATCTGCAGATACCTTGCGCGTTGAAGACATGCGCGGAAACCGCCTTTTGCTATTCACAAACGAATTTAACATGCGCTGGGTTGCGGAACACACAGAAGGCTTAAAGCTAGAAGAAATCGGCAACTTCTCTTTCTAGAAAATTTTTAATTCAAACGCAAAAGAGGGAGCCGGGTGGCTCCCTCTTAGGTTAAGCTAAATTAGCTTAAGGATTAAAACTTAAGCTTATGCAAATAAGCTTATGCGTTTTCTGGAACAGTCCACGTTCCATATACGTTGTAGCACAAAATTGCATACGCATCTACTGCGTCTACAACGCCGTCTGTTCCTTGAACGTCTGCAACAAAGTTAAGCGTTGCAACAGTCCATCCAGCAAAGCGCTCGTTTGTGGAAAGCGGGAATTTCGCCCAATTTTCACCATAAACGCCATTTACGAAGTCGTAAACAATTTGAGCGTCTGTGATATTAATTACGCCATTGTTGTTAACGTCACCTTTAGTAGCTTTTGCATCAATAACTGGACTTGTTGCTTCTTCGCTAACAATTGTCACACTAATGTCTTCGGAACTGCCAGATTCACTCATGCTTGCAGTGTCAAGCTTAATAGCTACAGAATCTGCTGCTGCTTTAGCTTCAAACGTGTAGCTTGCAACTATAACGCCGTCAGCATTTTTAAAGCTTTCTGAGTTATTGTAGAACCCAAATGTGCCAGTGTTAGCATTTCCAAGGAATGTTGCATCTTCAGAAAGACCTTCACCTGCTGTTACGCTAAGCAAGCTCAACGCCGTTGTGTCATAAGACAATGTTGCATTACCAGATGCAATTGGGTCGGTACTTGCCATTAAAACGTTAACGGTAAAGGTATCGCCAACTTTGATAAAGCCTGCTTCTGGAGCAATTAACTTCATGTCTGCATTGTGATAAATAGCCTCTAGCGTTTGCCATTTAAGAACTGGGTAGCCGCTGTTAATAGATACAGCTGTTACGTCATCGCCATCGGCTTTGAATTGGCTACCAATTGTTTTCACAAATGCAGCGGACTTCATTACATCGGATGTCTTAGTAGAACATGAAGTGAATACTGGGGTTTCATTGGAATCGCTGCCATACAAAACTGTATCGGAATCACCCAAAACGTAGCACTGCTTAAAGTTAACTGCTCTGCTAGCAGTGCCATAACTTCTATAATTATAACCAATGAATGCACCTGTTTTTCCTTCGTAACCAGAAACAGTGCCTGTGTTGTAGCAATTATTT
>CAZRFO010000121.1:0-4905 GCA_964599515.1 uncultured Eggerthellaceae bacterium
GCACATCATAGGTTTCCGCCATAACATTTACGGCATTCATCAGGCTCATAAAATTGTCTTCGTTGTCAATATTTTCTTCCCTGTGAGCAGAAAACAAAATGTAGCGTTTTGGTTTAAGGCCTAAATCGCTCAACACGGTTGACGCTTCTATGTTTGGCATAGCCGCGTCCAGCACTTCAGCCATTGGACTTCCAACAACAAATGTGTTTTCTGGCCGCACACCACTATCAAGAATGTATTTGCGTGCATTCTCTGAATAGCACATGTTTATGTCACTTGTTACATCCACAATTCTGCGAATAACTTCTTCTGGCAGGTTTTCATCTTTACAGCGGTTGCCAGCTTCCATGTGAAAAACTGGAATCTTTAAGCGTTTAGCGCTAATCACACACAAGCACGAATTTGTATCCCCTAAAACAAGAATTGCATCAGGCTGCACAGATTCAAACAATTCGTATGATTTTGCAACAACATTGCCCATTGTTTGACCAAGATTGTCACCCACAACATCTAAGTAATAATCTGGTTTGCGAATGCCTAGGTCTTCAAAGAAAACGCGGCTTAATTCGTAGTCATAATTTTGGCCAGTATGAACAATTGACAAATCAAAATACTTATCTGCCTTCTTTATGATTTCAGACAGCTTGATAATTTCTGGACGCGTGCCAAATACCACCATGAGTTTTAGCTTGTTCATTTAATTCACCTCATAATGCGGGTACAAACTGCAATGCCCACGAACCCAATCTGCCATTTCATGCACCTGAACAGAATAAGGTTTAGGAATATACGTTGGTTCAAAATTTGTACGAGTTAGCGCTTTGTCTAATTGTAGGCTATCGCTTGGGATGATTTCTACAGCGCCGCCGCGCAATTCTTTGTTGAATAATTGCAACAGCTCATATTTGTTAATGGAAGATTCCGGAATCATATTCACTAGCCCGGTAACTTGTTCCTTTGCTTCATGCTCCATTGCGCGTGCAAGCTCTAAAGTTGTAAGCCCAGTCCATATGGCACCAGTAAATCCGCTAACTTGACCAGTTTGCTTCATGAACCAGTTTAGCAAACCTATACCATTTTCATTAATGTCTGGGCCAACTATAGAAGTTCTAAACGTCAAATTATGATTGTCGTTTAGTTCTCCTGCTGCTTTTGTTTTGCTGTATGCACTATATCCATCCGGCACACAGCCTTCAAAATAAGGGCCAGTATTACCAGCAAATACACAATCTGTACTCATATGAAAAACGCGTGTCTTGGAACCAGCCACAATACCAGCAAGCACATGCGGAAGTTTACCGTTCAAATAAACAGCGGTGGGATTGTTATCTGCCGCAGCATTTAGCACGCCAATAGCGTTAATGGCAATATCAAAGTTGCCTTCATTTATTGTTTTAGCCAGCAACTGCTCATCTTGGGCGTTACCTTCAATGCAATCCAAAAATGGCACGCGCCTGCGGGAAAAGCCAATGACTTCATGGCCTTGCTCTTTAAGATAGAGGCCTATCAGATGGCCAGCCATGCCCGATGCGCCCAAGACAAGAAAACGCATTTCTAGAGCACCGCCTCATGTTCACGGCCTTCAAGTGCGAGTTTGACATATTCTGTTGTTTTAATTTTTTCAATCACTTCGGCAACATCAAGGCGTTTAGTATTGTGGCTAGTATAGGCTTCTTCTGCCATTGTTTGAACTTTGCCCTCAATAAAAAACTTGTCATAGTTTAAGTCACGGGAATCACATGCCACACGGAAGTAATTTCCCATGTCTTCTGCGCGCAGGTATTCCTCACGCGTCATCAATGTCTCAAAAAGCTTTTCACCGTGGCGCGTTCCTATAATATGAGTATCTACGTGGCCAAATACCTCTTGAACAGCCTCTGCTAAATCGGCAATTGTGCTTGCTGGCGCCTTTTGTATAAAAAGATCACCAGGGTTTGCATGTTCTAGCGCAAATTGCACAAGGTCTACAGCCTCATCTAAGTTCATTAGAAAACGCGTCATGTTTGGGTCTGTTATTGTAAGTGGACCACCATTGCGAATTTGCTCAATAAATAGCGGAATCACGCTTCCGCGACTGCACATAACATTGCCGTATCTGGTACAGCAAATTGTAGTTCTACCTGCGCCGTTGCGAGCATTCGCATACACTACAGATTCCATCATGGCCTTTGATTTACCCATTGCATTAATTGGGTATGCCGCTTTATCTGTTGAAAGGCACACAACGCTGCTAACGCCTTCCTCAATTGCAACATGCAGTACATTATCTGTACCAATAACATTTGTGCGCACTGCCTCCATTGGAAAAAATTCACAGCTTGGAACTTGCTTTAACGCCGCAGCATGAAAAATGTAGTCAACGCCGTGCATTGCGTCGCGCAAGCTTTGCACATCACGCACATCACCAATAAAGAAGCGCACTTTTTTTGCTAGTTCTGGCGCCTTAGATTGCAAATGATGACGCATATCATCTTGCTTTTTTTCGTCCCTGCTAAAAATACGAATTTCAGCTAGGTCTGTTTCCAAGAAATGTTTGAGCACCGTGTTTCCAAAGCTACCGGTGCCGCCAGTAATCATTAAAGTTTTATCCGCGAATGCTGTTGTCATCAACTTGCCCCTTTCACTAAATTAATCAGCAAGTTTTCTATGTCGCAAATGCACTTATCTTTAGAAAATTCTTTTTCGTAATATTCTCTTCCATTTTTACCACAAGTGGCGTAAGCAGCGGGATTATCCATGAAATCATCCATCAAATGCGAAAGACCAGCGCTGTTTCCAGCATCTACAGCCGCACCACACGCAGATTCTTCTATCACCATGCGCGCGCCACCATTTATTGCCGCTAAAACTGGCTTTCCTGCACTCATATAACCTTGCAATCTAGAAGGAATTGTTGTGCCAACCCACGAGCTTCCATCTAACGTCAAGATAAACGCATCAGCCATGTTGTTGAAGTTAGACATTTCGTTATTAGGTTTGCGTCCGTAAAAAATTACGCGGTCATCAATTCCAGCTTCACTCACATAGTCAATTGATGTTTGCAAACAAGGGCCTTCGCCAACAATATGAAGTTTAAAGCCACTTTTGTGCTTCATGTTCTTTACTGCTTCTAGTAGCGTTTGCATATCTTGCGCCCTGCCAATATTACCCGCTACAAGAAAATTAACGCCTTCATGTTCTGTATATTTTGCCACCTGCGCAACACCAGTAGAAAAGTGAGGAATGTAGTGAAACATTTCACGCGGCAACCCATGAACCTGCTCAAAATAGTCTATGAACGCAGGAGACTGAACAGCAATAACCGTAGCCTTAGAGTATAAGTTATAGCTAACTTTTTTGTAGTGGTTGAACAGCTGCGGGAAATTATTGTTCAGTATCACCTTCATAGATTCTGGCCAAAGGTCACAGCAATAAATTACAAGTGGGACATTGTGAATTTTTGCGTATTCTATGCCAGGTTTTGTCATCAAAACTGGAGAAGTCTGATTCGCAAAAACAACGTCAAAATCTTCTGGCAAATTGCGTGCGAGTTTTGTTGCGAAATGTGAAAAGCTGTAATAATTTACAGCTAGGCTAAGTGTGTTTTTGCCACGAGGAATTAAAAAACAGCGTTCAACAGTAACACCATTATGAACTTGATGGCGGTTTTTGCCATGGAGGTACTCATCTGGAATTACGCCTTTTGGGTAATTAGGTAAACCAGTAAGAACCGTAACTTCATGTCCGCGCGCAGCAAGTGATTCAGCAATCTCTGTAATTTGAAACGTTTCTGGCCAGTAGTGTTGGCTGGTGACAAGAATTTTCATCCTATTCTTTTGCACCAGCTTCGCTTTGTTCCACCTGCTTTTTATCATCGTAGCCAACACGTTTAATTACCACAGGGAACGACTTAAAAAAGATTGCGACGTCCAATTTAAAGCCCATATTTTTGCGATATTCGCCATCGTATGCAGCCTTTTGTTCAATAGAAAGGTCGTCCCTGCCGTTAATTTGGGCCAACCCGGTAAGACCTGGGCGGATATCATTTGCGTGATATTTTTCGCGTTCCTCAATTTGGTCATATTCTGCAAGAATAACAGGACGTGGGCCAACAACGCTCATGTCTCCTTTAATGATATTAACCATTTGCGGCAACTCATCAAGCGACCATTTGCGAAGTGTTGCCCCAATAGGGGTCATGACAGATTTGTTTTCGCCCATAATGCGCGTTGGAATGTTATTTGGCGTTTCTACTTTCATGCTTCTAAATTTGTAGCATGTAAATGGCTTTTGATTCACGCCATAGCGTTTTTGCTTAAAGATTACAGGGCCTGGACTTGTGGCCTTAACGGCAATAGCTACACATAAAAATGTTGGCGAAAGCACAACAATACCAATAACGCAGGCAACAACGTCAAAAATACGCTTAACAACGCGATAAATTACCGTGTTGCCAGCGCCATTTTCAAATGGTTTGCTTTCTTCATTTGTATTCGTAATATACGAATTTGTTTCCACTTAATGAAACCTTTATCGTGCCGTCTTTTTTTCAAATTTCTGTCATGCCGTGCAATGCCGTTAAACCTGAATATTATAATACTTACACATGCATAATCTACCAACTTACAAGCGTGTAGACTAAATTGAACACTCAAGTTACAAAGTGCACTCAAAATTGACGCTTCTGTCACACACATCTAAAGCAGCTGGCCTGTGCGTAACTATTAGTACAGTTTTTTCTGGCAGTGCCCGCAAGTTTTCCAGCACACGCTTTTCAATTGCGCCGTCTAGTGCGCTTGTGCATTCATCAAGCAAAAGAACTGGCCGCGCAGACGCTATTGCACGCGCAATACTAAGCCGCTGCATCTGACCTTCAGATAGTCCCTGGCCAGATTCTCCTAAATTGGCGTCTATTCCGTGTTCAAG